>JBEAPQ010000035.1:0-3602 GCA_041164325.1 Planctomycetota bacterium
CTTCCGCCGAGGCCGCCGCGAACGACGCAGCAGCCCGCCTCGACCTCGCCGAGTCGCGCCTGCGGCTGGCGGTGGACCCCGAGACGCAGGCATCGCTCGCCGCCGATCGCCGCAACGGCCGGACCCTCGGCCGCCTGATGTTCGAGGACGCCCGCAACGCCGCGCTCGAGGCCAAGGACCTCGGGGCTACCGGCTGGCGGATGGACGCCGTGCTCGGCCTGACTTCCTGGTACCTCGGCGACAAGGCAGCCGCCTACGAGCGCGCGATCGCCGCGGTGCCGCAGATGCCCGCCGAACCCGACAGCTGGACCGCGATCGCCACGCTCGCGCTGTTCGCGCAGGCGCGGCAGGACGCGATCTGGGACGCACTCCGCAACAAGACCGACTGGCCCCGCGAGTGGATGACCGACGTGCACTCGGTCTACTCGGTCCTCGAGAAGCACCCGCTCGGCACCGACCAACACGCGGTCACGCACTACGACTTCCTCGACTCGCTGGGCGCGAAGGGACGCGCCGAGCGCGTTCTGCGCGAGGGCATGGAGCGGTTCCCCGACAGCCCGCTGCTCCACGACCGCCTGCAGGCGCGCGTCCTCGCCGAGCGCGGACCCGACGGCCTCGACGCGACCTACGACGCGCTGCTCGCCACCGACTCCGCGACGCCGACGCTGCCCTGGTTCGCCGGCTACGCGGCGATCGTCGCCGCCGAGTTCCACCGCCGCGCCAACGACCTCGACCGTGCGACCCAGAGCTACGAGCGCGCGCTGCGTCTCTACGACGCCGCGATCGAGAACCGGCCGGACACCGAGGACTCCGCCGACCACTACGCGGCCCTCGCCGCGGCTGGCCTGGCCCGCATCGCGTACGAGAAGGGCGACCTCGGCACCGCCGTCGACCGCCTCGTCCAGGGCATCCGCCGCCGCCCCGCCACCACACCCGCCGTGGACGGCCTCAACATCTCGCCCGCGATGACCGCCCGCCTCCTCCAGGCCCGCCTCGGCGAGTCCGGCGACGCGAACCTCCTCGCCCAACTGAACGCCTGCCTCGACGAACTCGACCCCGCCCTCCTAGCCCCGCCTGCCTACGAGCAGACCCAGCCTCAGCCGCGCCGGGGACGACGGGGACGGTGACGGGCGCTGGGCTGGGAACAGCTCACGCCTGAGCCGCGGCAAGAACCGTGAACAGGTCGGAGGGCAGCGGATGCGAGAGCCTCCAGGTGATCCGCATCGGGCGCTCCGACTCGTGCTGTACGTAGGTCGCCGGCCCGAGGAACCAGAAGGCTCGGTCGTCGGCACGCTCGCGCGCGAAGAGCAGGATCGACGACCCGCGGGAGGCGTGCTGTCGATAGCGCATCCCGGTCTCACTATCCGCGCGAGTCACGCTCTGGCTCTCCCAGTGGATCAGGGTCGGACTGATCGCGTAGTCCCGATAGCGCGTGGTTGGTGAGAACCCGCCACTGCTCTTGTCGATCGTGAACGCGAGCAGGTCGGCTCCAAGCTCGGGAAGGAAGCGCACGCCCGTCTGCCAGGGTGGGATCTGGACAGCATCCCCGTCAGCGCAGGCTGCGAGGATCTCCAGACGCGTGTAGCGCGCGTGGATGCGCAGCGGGACGTCCACCCGCTCGCCGTAGTGCCGATGGACGTGGTCGATCCCGAGCCGAAGCTGGCGAAGAAGTCCGACCAGTTCCGCCCTCACCTGCGGATGCGCCCAGAGGACGACCACACCGTCCACAAGCGAGATGTCCTTGCTGATCCGTCGGTCCCGAAACAGCTGACTGAACAGGCTCGCGAGCAGTCCACGCAGCCGGCGACGACTCGCTGTTCCGAGCTCGAAGACGGCCGGCGCGGTGTCCGCTTCGAGCCAGCCGATCCACTCATCGATTCGCTCGAGGTCATCGACGTGCAGGAGTCGACCGCAGGCACGCCTCAACCCCACCTCGTGCTCGCCGACTGGCAGGCAAGGTAGACCGGCTGCCTCGATCAAGTCGGACCACGACCGGCCTCCGGAGTAGATGTCAGTCAGGTCGAGCCCCGACTCGGGGAGGAACTCGCCCAGAGTCGGACTCCGGCCGAGCTGCGCAGCCAGCGCTCTGAGCTCGTCGACCCGAGCCGCATGGTGCGCGGGCAACGCTTGGCGGAGGCTTTGGAGCACCCGTTGGCGAGCCACAGGGTCCAGATCGATCGCGCATCCGGCTGGCAGGAACGGGAATCCACGCTCGACCTGATGGAGGAGCTGCTGCCGCGACCCGCCGACCAGAGCCCGGAAGCGCCGATCGAACCGGAACTCACGTCGATGGTTCGCCACGAAGTCGAGCACCGTGCAGACGGCTTTCCCCTCGGCGCGTCTGAGTCCACGACCGAGCTGCTGGAGAAACAGGGTGGCGCTCTCCGTGGGGCGGAGCAGCAGAAGAGTGTCCACGTCCGGCACGTCGACGCCTTCGTTGAACAGGTCCACGGAGAAGACCACCCGCGTCTCACCGGTCCGCAAGGCGGACAGCGCCCCGCGGCGGTCCGCCTCGCTGCTTTCGCCCCAAACGGCCACAGCCGGAATCCCCGCACGCACGAAGACCTCTGCCATGAAACGGGCGTGATCCACGCTGACGCAGAAGCCAAGTGCCCGCATGCGGTCCGGGTCCAGCGCGTATCGACGCACCTGTTCCACGACCAGCCCCGCCGCCCGCTCGTCCCCTATCAGGACACGACTGAGCGCGGAGACGTCGTAGCCCCGTCCGCGCCGCCACGGGATGTCACGCAGATCGTGGGCGTCTGCGATCCCGAAGTACAGGAACGGCACCAAGTGCTGGCGGTCGATCGCATCCCAGAGTCGCAGCTCTGCTGCGATCCGACCGCCGAACCAGTCGAGGATCGGGAGTGACCCTACCCCCGTTCAGTGGACAGCGGGGATCACGCCGCGGGCGCGGCGATCAGTCTCGCCTCGAACTCGGCCGGGATGAGGTCGCCCAGGTCGACTTCGGCTACGTCGGCAAGCTCTACGACCCCGACCGCGGCGTCCTGCGCAAGGCGTGGGTCTTCGTGATGACGCTGGGCTTCAGCCGCCACATGGTGGCGCGCATCACCTTCGACCAGAAGGTCGAGACGTGGCTCCGCGTGCACATCGAGTGCTTCGAGGAGCTGGGAGGTGTGCCGAAGACGATCGTCCCGGACAACCTCAAGGCGGCGGTGACACGCGCGGCCTTCGGCGTCGACGGGGAGACCGAACTCAACCGCAGCTACCGCGAGCTCGCCCGCCACTACGGCTTCGTCGTCGACCCGACACCACCTCGCAGCCCGGAGAAGAAGGGCAAGGTCGAGTCCTCCGTGCGCTACGTGAAGACCAACTACTTCAAGGCGCACGCCCCGGAGGACATCCGCGACGCCGAGGCGGGCCTGCAGCGCTGGCTGATCGAGATCGCGGGGCAGCGCCGCCACGGCACGACCGGGCGCAGCGAGGTAGGTGATTCAAGCTTCGTGTCCGGGCTGGGACACGCGGATCACGGTTGCGGACATCGACGAGGCGTGTCGAGGAGCGTTCTTCGCGCGGCAGACGCGCGGATCGTCCATCGAGCGGTCATCAACCTCGTCCACGTCGGGATCGACGACCTCAAC
>JBEAPQ010000036.1:0-19806 GCA_041164325.1 Planctomycetota bacterium
AGGCACCCAGCCGCTCTCGAGTTCGAGTCCGACGAGCACGAAGAGGTCGGCCTCGGCCAGCTGCCGGATGAAGCTCGGCAGCGCCCGGACGAAGTGGGGGTCCTGGGTCGGGCGCGCGAAGACCTGGACCGACACGGGCGTGCCTTCGCTGATCGAGCGGACGATGGCGCCGAGGTTCGGGGTCGTCGCGCAGACCGACAGCTCGGTCTGGGCCGACAGCGAGGGCGCGGCGAGGGCCAGGACGGTCAGGATGGATGTGGCGTGGCGCATCGGTCGGACTCAGAACTTGTGGGCCGGGTGGAATCCGAGGGCGACTTCGAAGCCGAGCCAGATGGAGTGGGCTTCGCCGGACTCGAGGGAGTCCGCCTCGTCGTAGTTGTATTGGAGGCGGACGCGCGAGAAGTGCGTCGCCTGCCACTGCAGCAGTGGGGAGATCCGCGTGCGGTCACAGCGGAACGGGTCGGCGCTGCGGTCCGCGGTGTCTTCCACCCAGGACTCGCCGCTGCCGGTGGCCTGCTCGACGCGGATGCCGGCCTTCCACGTGGGTGCGAAGCGCCACGTCAGCTGGGAGTAGAAGCCCGAGTCACGGAGCGTGTCGCCGGGGACGAGGATGTCCGGGTCGACCGTGAACTCGCCCGCCTCGTAGTCGCGGTGGACGTACTCGCTCTGCCAGACGATCTCTCGGGCCTGGCGGCCGCCCATGCCGTCGTTCCAGCGGACGATGAGGTCGGCGCCGTAGATCCGGGTCTCGGTGTCCGGGCCACTGGCATTCGGACCGAACAGCGCCGAGCCACCCAGCGCGATCGTCGTGCTGTCACTCGGCTGCCAGGACTGGACGACGCGCGCGAGGTAGAGCATGTCGGCGAAGCTCCGCACCTCACGCTCGGCGAAGGCTCGGCCACCGATGGCGCGCTCCTCGAAGAAGTCGTCGTTCGCGAGGAAGCTCGCCATCGCCTCGCCGTTGGCGTTCTGCACGCCGAAGTGGACCTCCGCGAACCACGGGAGCGGCGTCAGCCACGACAGGCGCGCGCCGGGGGCGCGGATGCCGTCCGGGCCGAACATCCGCGACAGCACGAACGGCTGGTCGATGAAGTCCCAGCTGTGCGGGTGGTTCGGGTTGATCCGACCGAACTCGGTGAACATCTGCCCGACCTCGAGCTGGAGCCCGTAGGGCAGGCTCGACGTCGTCAGGAACGCCTCTTCCAGCTCGACGACCGTCTCGCCCTCGATCGGGTCGATGAACCAGATCAGGTTCGTCTCGGCCCGGAAGTAGGGGTCGATCGCACCGATGATCGCCATCTCGGCGTTCTGGATCGTGAAGCCGCGCTTCCGCGGATCGTGCCCACCGCCCTGCAGCGACTGGAGGCTCTCGTCGGACTCGGTCGAGCCGCCGGCCGCCGTCAGGAGGTCGAACGACAGGTCGAGCAGCCGGAACGGGCCGATCGAACCGAGCCCACTCTGGCTGGACGGGATGACGCTCGGGGCGCGCGGGGCCGAGGCCCGGGAGTCGTCGAGCTGGATCTCGGCGAGCGCGGCTTCGAGGGCGTCGCGGCGCGCCTGTTCGGCCGGGTCCTGGGCACGCGCGGCGCTGGCCAGGGCCAACAGCGCTGCGCCGTAGCCCAGGCTACGTCGGGTCGGGAAGGGCATCTTGGATCGGTCGCTCAGGGGGTCGGGTGGGCCAGCGGACGTGTGCGGCGGGCCTCGGACACCCGATGGATGCCGGTCGGGGAGCTCGGGTTCGGTCACAGACGAAGAAATCTGCGGCGGCACCGCTCCGAGCGAGCGCGTGCTCGAGCAGGTCGCGGGCGCGGGCGAGGCGGGACCGCACGGTGCCGACCGGGATGGACAGGGCTGTGGCGATCTCCTCGTAGCCGAGTCCCTCGTCGACGCGGAGACGGAAGGCCTCGCGGCAGGCCTTCGGAAGCCCGTCGATCGCACGCCTCAGTTCGTTCGTGAGCTCGGCCTGTTCCTGGACGCAGACCGGATCCTCGCAGTCGGGGTGAGGTGCCGGATCCGTGCACGCCCACTGCTCGTGGTGGGTGCGTCTGCGCTGCGACCGGAGGATCTGCAGGCTGGTCGGCCGCACCACGCGGAGCAGTGCAGCCCGGGGGTCGGCCGGGATCCTTCCGTTGCGCCAGAAGCGGAACAGCGTCTCCTGGACGGCGTCCCAGGCGAGGTCGTCGGAGCCGAGCACGCGCCGCGCGGCGCGGTGCAGGCAGGAGAGGTGGGGGAGGACCAACGCGTCGAACTGCTCGCGCGTCGGCCGCAGGGTCAGGGCTTCCATTCCATGCAGCGATCGGTGTGCGGAGCTCTGCTCCGCGCGGAGACGACGCGCGGATGCCCCGGCCCGAGGAGGCCGGCGGAGCGCAGCGCGTCGCGGTCAGGACCGTTCAGCAGGAAGTTGGAGGCGACTGTTTGGGCGCGACGTCGAGGACGTCGAGCGGAGGCGCGGCGCGGGTCTCCGTGGCCAGGGCCTCTGTGCCGGGCGCCCACGGCTCCCAGGCAACCAGCGCCAGCTCCAGTCCGAGCCCCGTGTCGACACAGGGCTTCTGGAGCGGACAAGGGTCGCCCTCGCCGTCCGGATGATCACCCGGCGGATGATCACCTTGCGGAAGCGGGGCGTCCGGCCCCGATCCGTCGGACGGATCGCAGCGATGCGCGTGGGCGACGTGCGAAGCGCACGCATGGTGGAGCTGGCCGTCGGCACCCAGCTCGTGGGTGACGGCGGCGTGGTGCGTCGACTCCGCGAGGTGCCCGAGGATCGCGAGCCACGCGAGGACGACGAACAGCCGGGCCGGAAGGCCCGGTCGCGTTCGTGGCATCCTGGAGCGGCTTCCCATCGGGCTCGGTGCGGGATCAGTCGTGTTCGGCGTGGCCGTCTTCGCCGTGGGCGTGGCCGTGCTCGCGTTCGCTCTCGGTCGCGTCGCGGACTCCGACGATCGTCACTTCGTAGCGGAGGGTCTCGCCCGCGAGCGGATGGTTGGTGTCGACGACGACGTGGTCCTCGGCGATCGCGCGGACGTAGAGCGGGGTCAGCTCCCCGTCTTCGTCCTCGGCGGTCAGCTGCATGCCGACCTCGACTTCGAGATCGTCGGGGAAGGCGTCGTGCGGGATCTCCTGGATCGCGTCGGGCTCCCGCTCGCCGTAGGCGTCTTCGGGAGCGAGCGTGACGGTGATCGTCTCGCCGACGCCCAGGCCCTCCAGGGCCGCCTCGAGGCCGGGCACGATGTTGTCGGCCCCGTGCAGGTAGGCCATGGGCTCGTCGCCCTCGGTCGAGTCGACGACCTCGTCGACGCCATCGAGGGTGAGCCGGTAGTGGACGGTGACGACCTTGCCGCTTTGGACGCGCTGGGAGCCAGACATGGGGCGAGGACGGTAGCCGATCGGATGCTCCGAGGCAGTGACCAAATCAGCCGACAGGCTCCGAGTCGCTCGCTCGGCGGCCGCTTCGCCGCCGCAGGAGAGCCCCGTGCCGAGAGCCGTCGCCAAGCAAGCACGTCGCAGCCTGTAGACTGATTTGGTCACAGGCTGCGGGACCCCGTGACACACGAGCCGCACCGCCCTGAATCCGGGCTGGTTCGGGCTCGGGGCCCCGTAAGGCCCCTGGGCGCAGTCAGCTGCGGCGCAGCGTGTAGGTATCGGTCTGCACCTGCCGGAGTCCGGTCTCGCCGCGGACCGTCATCGTCAGCGTGGAGCCGGAGCGCACGAACCGGATGTCCGCCGGGTAGCGCAGCTCACGGCTCGCGAAGCGGGCCTCGCCGCCGCTGTAGTCGACCAGCGCGTAGCTCCGCCCCGGCTCGCCGTCCAGCGAACCGAGCAGGACGACCCCACGGACGCCTGCGATCAGGCGCATCCGCGATTCGACGATGACCTCGCCGGAGCGACCGATCTCGAATCTCCCCTCGATCGCACCGTCGGCAGGGGCGGAGAACGACAGCTCCAGCGCCTCTCCGGTGTCCTGGACTCCGGTCCAGGTCCCCTCGAGGAACTCCAGGTCGCGGGTCCGGACCCGCTCGACGTCCGGCGCGGTGCGGCATGCACCGAGGCCCAGGAGCAGAGCGGTGGCCGCGATCGCGGGGCCGAAATCGTGGAGCGGGCGGCGCATGCGGTCAGCATGGCGCGGGTCGGGGTGGATGCAAACGTGCGCGAGCGCCCCCGGTCCGCGAACATGGGGGGATGGCCCTGGTGCCCCGATTCCGACGGTCGCGGCGGATGATGCTGGCGATCCTCGTCGCAGCGTTCCTGCTCGGGGTCCAGGGTGGAATCGCCGTCCTGCCGATGGATGGCGGTGGCGTTGCGCGGGACGGGGACGGCGACGAGCCCGCGTCGGGACAGCAGCCGTCGACATCCGAGGTCTCGGCCGAGGTCTCGCCGCCCTCCGTTCCGACGTCCGGGTCGCCGACCGCACCCGAGCCCGAGCCCGAGCCCGCGGCATCCTCACCTGCGGGCGTGGCGGTCGGGCTCGCCGGGCGCGCGGATGCGGCCTCCGAGGCGGGGGATGCGCCTCCCGAGGATCCGGCAGAACCGATCGCCGCCGTGCCGCCCGATCCTGCGGAGCAGCGCCGCCGAGCAGACGCCGACCGGCTCTGGGGTTGCGTGCAGACCATGGCTGCGGCGGACCTCGAAGCGGCCTTCGAAGCGGCGGACGCGGCGCGGCGACTCGACCTGCTTCCCGAGGGGCGTGTGCGGCTCGGGTCGGCTTGGGCCGAGCTCTGCGCACGGGTGCGGGAGCGGGTCGGCGCCACGCTCCGCGCGGCGGCCGAGGGGCGTATGGCGGAAGCCGCGCGCGGGATCGAAGCCCTCGCCGCCGTCGGCGGGGCGGGTCGGGCGCTCGCGGCACGCGTGATCCGCGAGGCCGCGGCGTTGCAGGGCGTGGCGTGGGACCCTGCGCGCACCGGGGCGGAGTCGGGTGTGGACCTGCCTGCGCCGCTCGTCCGTGGGCTCCCGGTCGCTTTCGACACCGGGTCGGGCGTCCGTTTCGAGGGGGTCGTCCGCGCCGAGCGCAGCGAGACCGTGTCGGTCGAGGTCGCGGGTGCCGGGGGGCGTCGTTTCCCGACGGCTCCCCGGTGGATCATCGAACCGCAGTCGACGACCGTCGACCTGGCGCTCGATCAGTGTGCGGCGGCACTCCGCCGGGGCGAGCGGAGCTGGGCGGTCGCTTGGTGGGTGCGCGCCCGCGCGCTGGGCGCGGACGGGGCGCGGCTCGTGCAGCTGGGCCGACGACTCGGCGAGTAATCACGCGCCGCCGTGCGCGCGCCGCGGGTCACGCCCGACGATCAGCAGCAGGCCCACGATCGCCGCGAGCCCGAGCAGCCACGACAGCGGCCAGTAGGACGGCCCCAAGAGCGCCGCGGGCAGGTAGCCGCAGACCGTGGCGATCGCCATCACGGCGACCGCGTAGGGCGCCTGCGTGCGGACGTGGTGGAGGTGGTCGCAGCCGGTCGAGACCGAAGACAGCACGGTGGTGTCGCTGATCGGGGAGCAGTGGTCGCCGAAGATCGACCCCTCCAGCACCGCACCGATCGTCAGGATCATCAGGCCGACGCCGCCGAGCTCGGGCACTTCACTCCCCATCACGTGCGCCAGCACCACGACGTTGGGAAGCAGGATGGCCATCGTCCCGTACGACGTCCCGGTCGAGAACGCGACGAGCGCGCTGGTGATGAACAGCACGATCGGAAGCAGCCAGGGTTGGAACGATCCGTGGAACGCGGCGGTCAGGAACTGGGCGGTCCCGAGGTCCTTGCAAACGGCTCCGATCGACCACGCGAGCACCAGGATGATGATCGCGAAGCCGAGCGACTTCGCCGAGCGCACGGCGCTCTGGACCGCGTCGCCCACCGTCAGGATGCGCTGCCCGATCGCGAGGAGCATCGCCAGCGCGCACGCGCCGATCGACGCGTAGAACAGGGCTCGCTGGCTCTCGCCGCCGCCGAGGATCTTCGGGATGCGCTCGAGGAGGGGCAGCGACAGGGCTCCGGGGTCCTCGGCCGCCAACGTCGCCGTGCCCTGGCGGAACACCAGGAACACGGTGGCGCTGACCAGCAGCAGGATCGGGAGGAAGGCGTTGCGGCCGAGGAGCGGCGCCCCCTCGGGCGGCTCGGTCCGATCCAGATCTTCGGCGACCATCGGCCGCGCGTCGTCTGCGACCGGCTTGCGCTCGTGGTGGGCGCGACGCTCGGCGGCGAGCATCGGGCCGAACTCGCGGCGGAGCAGGATCGTCAGCAGCACCGTCGCGATCGTGAAGATGCAGTAGAAGCGGAACGGCAGCGTCTGCACGAACACCGCGAAGCCGTCGGCTTGCCGGAAGGGCGTGATGCCGTCGGCCTGCGTCACTTCCGGAAGCTGCAGCGCGAACATCGACACCTCGTACGCGACCCACGTCGAGAAGATCGAGATGCCGGCGATCGGGGCGGCGGTCGCGTCGACGATGTAGGCGAGCTTCTCGCGCGACACGCCGTTCCGATCGGTCAGCGGCCGCATCGTCGAACCGGTGATGATGCAGTTCGAGTAGTCGTCGAAGAACACGAGGATCCCGATCGCCCAGCTGCAGATCTGCGTCGAGACGGGTCCCTTCGCAAAGCGGCTGACCCAGGCGACCATCCCCTGGATCCCCCCGCTCCGCGCCATGACCCCGACCGTCATGAACAGGAAGATCACGAAGCCGAGGATCTCCTGGTTGAACGAATCGGTGAGGATGCGTCCCCACGCGATCCCCAGGGCGAGATGGGAAACCCCGCCCGTGGGGGACAGGTCGGTGTAGAGGAGGGCGCCCGCGAGGCAGCCCGCCAGCAGCGACGGGATCACCCGGCCGGTGACGATCGCGAGGACGATCGCCAGGAACGCGGGAAGCAGGCTCAGCCGGTTCGGGAAGTAGCCGGCGGACGCTTCACCCTCGACCGGCGTCTTCAGATAGCGCAGCGGCGCGCCGATCGGGGTGCCCTGCGTGTCGAACACGGCCGCTTCGAAGCCGTTGTCGCCCACACGCAGCGTCAGCCGCAGCGGCGGGGCCTCCGGAGCCAGGGTGCGCCCGTGGCTTCGCGCCCACTCGCGCCCGGTCCGGGCGAACGCATCGGCCAGCTCGTCCGCCTCGGGTCCCGGCGGCAGGATCTCGCTCTGCAGGACGGGGACGGGTGCTCCTGGATCGGCCAGGGCCGCGGCCAGGGGGGACCCGTCGTCGTCGAGGAGCCACGCGCGGGTCTTGAGCAGGGCGACCTGACGGTCGTCGGCAGAGGGCAGCAGCGCGAACAGGACGACGAACGCCGCGGCCAGCAGCCAGCGCAGGCTTCCGGTCATGGGCCAGGAGGCTACACTCCCGCCTGCCACAGACCCATGTCCACGCTCCAGTTCAGCCTCTTCTTCGCGGGTTTGCTGATCGGCTACCTGCTGATCCACACGCGGCTGGTCCGGTTCGAGGGCTACCTGAAGGAGATCTCCGGGCTGAAGCCGCTGAACGAACGGCTGAAGGGCGTGTCCGACTCGATCGAGCGGGTACGCCTCGACCGGGTCGAAGAACAGCTCGGCCAGCTCCACGAGGATCTCTTGGGGCTTCTCCAGCAGCTCTCCCGACTGGAGCGCACGATCCACCAGGACCTGGTCGAGAACTTCGTGCCGGCCCCGCAGTCCGCGTCTCCCGGCATGGTCGAGCTGTCGCCCGGCGAGCGCATCGCCGGCGTCGTCGAGACCCGGCTGCTCCAGCTCGGCTACGGAGACCTCCGGCTGCTGACGGACCTCGGGCACGCGCGTCTGGAGGACCGGATCGATGTCCGGGTCGAAGCGCGGAAGGCCGAGATGCCGTGCAAGGGGACGGTCACGGTCCGCAACGGCGCTGTCATCGATGTCGCGCTCCGCAGCGTCGTGCAGTCGTTTCCCTGACGGCGTCTGACGACACCTCGTCGCGCACGGTCCCGCAGCCGCGGAGCAGCTGCCCCGCGAGCATCCCGGAGGCCTCGGGCCCACTCGGTCACAGCCTCTGCGCGTCTCCGTTCGCGTCTGCGGCGCCGCGCGCTATCCTCCCCGGCGCCGATCCGAGGCGCACCATGACCGAGCAGAGCTACGACGGCCTGGAGGCCACGTCCGTTCGCCACCTTCCCCGCCATGTCGGCGAGACCGTCCTCGTCCAGGGGTGGCTCTACAACATGCGGAGCAAGGGGAAGCTCCACTTCCTGCTGCTCCGTGACGGGACCGGGATCGTCCAGTCCGTCGTGCTCCGGGCGAACGTCGACGAGGCGATGTTCGAGGACTGCAAGCGCCTGACCCAGGAGTCCTCGCTCCGGATCATCGGGCGCGTGAAGGCCGACGAGCGGGCGCCGGGCGGCGTCGAGCTCGAGGTCGAGAAGGTCGTGATCCTCCACGTCGCCGAGCAGGACTACCCGATCGGCAAGAAGGAGCACGGGCCGGACTTCCTGCTCGGACACCGCCACCTGTGGCTCCGGAGCCGCAAGCAGGCGGCGATCATGCGCATCCGCGATGAGGTCATCCGCGCGATCCGTGGCTTCTTCCACGAACGCGACTTCTTCTGCGTCGACTCGCCGATCTTCACGCCCGCTGCGTGCGAGGGCACGACGACGCTGTTCGGCGTCGACTACTTCGACGAACAGAAGGCCTACCTGACCCAGAGCGGTCAGCTGTACGGGGAAGCCAGCGCGATGGCGCTCGGCAAGGTCTACGTGTTCGGTCCGACGTTCCGCGCGGAGAAGAGCAAGACCCGCCGCCACCTGACCGAGTTCTGGATGGTGGAACCCGAGGCTGCTTTCTACGACCTCGAGGACGTGATGCGTCTCGCCGAGGACTTCGTGTCCTGCATCGTCGGGCGTGTCCTCGAGAACTGCCGTCCCGAACTCGCCGAGTTGGAGCGGGACACGTCCAAGCTGGAGCCTGCAGCCAAGGGGCCCTACCCCCGGATGACGTACGACGAGGCCGTTGCCTACCTGCACGCCAACGGTCACGCGGACTTCCCCTACGGCGATGACTTCGGGGCTCCCCACGAGACGGCGCTCGGCGCAGCGTTCGACCGCCCGGTGATGGTTCACCGCTGGCCCTCGGAGATCAAAGCCTTCTACATGAAGCGCGATCCCCTCAACCCGAAGCTCGCCCTCGGCGTCGACATGATCGCGAGCGAGGGATACGGCGAGATCATCGGCGGCGCGCAGCGCGAGGATGACCTGTCGGCCCTCGAAGAGCGGATCGCCGAACACGAGCTCCCGCGGGAGTCGTTCGAGTGGTTCCTCGACCTCCGCCGCTTCGGCAGCGTGCCGCACGGCGGGTTCGGCCTGGGGCTCGAGAGGACCCTCGCTTGGATCTGCGGGGTCGACCACCTGCGCGAGTGCATCCCGTTCCCGCGGATGCTGCACCGGATCTATCCGTAAGCGCGCAGGGCCCCCCCGACGATGGGGGTCTGCGCGTCGGACGCCGGGAAGACGCGCTCAGCTGGTGGGCTGATCGCCCTGATCGCCCTGTGCGACCGCTTCTTCCTTGCGGCGTCGGCGGGCCATGGCCGCGCCCGCGAGGCCGGAGCCGACGAGGAGCATCGTGCCCGGCTCGGGCACCGGGGAGCCGGGCGGGCTGCCGCCGCCCGAACCACCGGAGCCACCGGAGCCACCGGAACCGCCTCCAGAGCCCCCGGAACCGCCGCCGCTGCCGCCTCCGCCGCCGGACGAGCCGCCGCCGGACGAGCCGCCGCTTCCGCCCGAGGCGCCGCCGGAGCTGCCGCCCGAACCGCTCCCGGACCCGCCGCCGGGCTGCGAGAAGACGTCATCGTCGCCGCCGTTGATGGGGGGCGGTGGGTTGGAACCGCCGGAGGACGAGCCAGTGAAGCCGTCCGAACAGGCGGAAAGGGTGATCAGAAGCAGGCCGAGCAGAGGCAGTCGCATGGTTGTCGGTCTCGTCGGTGAATCGGCAGATGCCGGGCGTCAGGATCTAGGAGCAAGCCGCGTGCCTGTTGCGCACACAGATCGTTGGATTGGCTGTCCGGCGACCCGTGACGGGACGTGTGTCCCGGCAGGGCCGTTGCGATCGGTCGATGCGCAATCGGGCGCCGCGGTCCGGACTTGCGATCGCACGATGTTTCCGCACGACCGGACGGCGTATTGCGTCCGGGCGTCGACAACTTGCGACGCAGGGCGTCTGGTTTCCGACGGGGCGTTCATTTTGCGCAACATCGCGTTCGGTTTTCAGCGTGGACTTGAGATCGGGCGATACGCCCGAAGGGTGCGGTCCTGGAAGGCGGCGATCAGGGAGCCGTCGCGGAGGCAGACGACGGGCGCGAGCGCAGAGCCCTCGGCCTGCAGCCGGAAGCGTGGTTCGAGGTCGTCGCGGCCGTAGGCCGTCACGACACCGGCCGCATCGCCGATCAGGACCACGTCGGCCGCGAGACGGACGGGCGTGCGGAGGTCGGCAACGGTGCGGAGCGTGCGCCGGCGTTGTCCGGTCGCACCGGCGAGCACGTGCAGGTCCCGGCCGTCGGCGACGAGGACGCTGTCGGCCAGGACCGCTGGGGCGAGCGTCAGATTCGCGAAGCCGTCGGCCTGCCAGAGCACGCGGCCATCCGCGATCCGGAGACGGGTGACGGTGCCGTCCTCGGCGACCACGACGGCGTCTCCGAACCCGAGCGCAGGGTGGGCGACCAACCCCCGGCCGACCTGCGTGGACCAGAGGATTCGTCCCGCCTCGACATCGATGGCGGAGACCACGCCGTTCTCGGTGGCGACGAGTGCTCGCCCTTCGTCACAGGCGACGAGGTCGGCGCGGACGGCGCCGGCCAGCTCGAGGTCGAAACGTGCTGTGCCGGTGGAGGCTTCGATCGCGACGAGACGGCCGTCGTCGGTCGCGACCAGGACCGTGCCCGCCACGTGGATCGGCGTCGATTCGGTCGGCAGTCCGGGGGTCGTCCACGCGAGGTGTCCGTCCGTCTGTGTGACCGCGCGGAGCGGGCCGTCGATCGAGCCGAAGACGACGAGTTCGTCGGCGCACGGCACAGCACCTGTCAGCAGGCCCGACAGGTCTCCCGTCGAGGTCGTCCAGACGACGCTTCCCGTGCGCGGATCCAAGCGGGACACGTTGCCGGCTCGGTCCGTGACGAACACGCCACGTCCTTCGGAGTCCGTGGTCGGCGCCCGGTCGACGGGCGCATCCCTGCGCTCGATCCAGTCCGGCTCCCGCGTCAGGAGGAAGCGGATCGATCCATCATCCGAGCCGTCGAGTGCGCGTTCTTCGGCCAGGAAGCCCGGGTGTTCGACGCGGAGCTTCGTGGCCTCGGCAAGGACACGGTAGGCGGCGAGCACGGGGGCGGTTCCGAGCGACGTGCCGTCGAGGAACACCTCCGCGCCGGCGGGCGTCGTGTGGACCCGCACGGGGAGCTGCACGTCGAACGGCAGTCCCGGGAACTGGCGCTGCAGGGCCCTGAGCTCGGCCTGCGCGACGCCTGCATCGCCCCGCCGCGTCGCCGCCTCGATCCCATCGAGGTACCGCAGGATCGTCGCGAAACGTTCGGTCTTCGCGGCGAATTGGCGTCGGAGCTCGTCGTCTTCCGGGTGGTTGTCCCGCAGGTCGCGGTAGGCGTCGTAGGCCGCTCGGAATCGGTATGCCTTCTCGTGCTCGCGCGCCGCGTGGAACAGCGGCGTCAGTTCGAGCGCCAGGCTCCGACGGTCCAGCCGACTCTCGTAGGCGGCGCGGAGCTCCTCGAATTCCCGGTAGACCAGGTTGGCTTCGTCCAGCTTCGCGAACAGCGTCGTGTGTTCGCGCGGGCCGAGTGCGGCCAAGAGCGTGGAGTCGCTGCGCAGGGCGAGGAGGCCGCGGACCGCAGATCGCTCCGGGGTTTCGAGCTCGGCCAGGAGTGCGACGAGGTTGCGCCCCTGCACTTCGGGAGACTGCGTCAGCGACGGCGCCTCCGGAAGTCGGTTCGGCAGCTCGCGACGGAAGGTGTCGAGGTGCAGCACGACCGTGGTCAGCGCGTTCTTGATCGTCCGGAAGACGCCATCCTCGGTCACGCCCTGGTCGGCAAGCGTGAGCGCCGCATCGATGGCCGCGCGCGCCTGGCCCGTCGCGAGGAGGTCGGTGACCTGGATCTGCACCTCGCTCCGGAGTTCCTCGAGCGCACGTTCGCGCGCGGCAGCCAGGAGGATCTCCCGCGTCTTCAGGTCTTCCTCGAGAAGCTGCACATCCGGCTGGGCGCCGAAGCGCGCCGTCGCCATCGCGACGATCCGGTGTGCCTCGGCCAGTTCGTCCGCTTCGAGCGCCTCCGCGAGTTCGATGCGCAGTTCGTCCAGCTGCTGGCTCTGTCGCCATCCGTCGAGCTTGACGACGGCCGCGAAGACCACGGCGCTCGCCGTGGCTGCGACCGCAGCGAAGCGGGTGCGCCGCGCGAGCTTCGAAGCGTGGAGGTTCTTGAGCGCGCGCGCGACATCGCGGCGCGTGTAGTCGACCTTGAGGATCTGCTCGTAGGTGGCGACGAGGCGCTCGCGGTCGCCCCGGTTGCGATAGATCTCCGCGAGTTCCCGGAGGGCCTGGACGGCTCGCTTCGTATCGCCGAGCCGCGCCGCGATCCGGGCGCGGCGCGGCAGCGTGCGCGTCGGGTCGGCGCAGAGCGGCTCCAGCTCGCCCAGGATCTTCGCTGCGGCCTCGGGGTCTCCGCCCTCGAACCGCGCGTCACACAGATCCGTGAGGACATCGACGAGCTCGCGCGGGTCGGGCGCGTTGCGGCGTCGGAGGAGGTCGGCGATGCGTTCGAGGACGTCGGCAGAGTCCCGCTCGAACGCGCGCGCGTCGTTGGCGAGCAGGAGCGCGACGTCCGGATCCTCGTTCGCGATGGATGCCGCCAGCAGGAACTCGGCGGCCTTGCGATGTTCCCCGCTCCGCGCAACGAGTTGGGCGATTCGCTGCTGGGTCTCGATCCCCCAGTCCTCGGCGCGCGCCAGCAGCGGACGGAGCGCGACGGCGGCCCGGCGAGGCTCACCGGAGCTGAGGATTTCCTCGACCGCGTCGAGGACTTCCGTCGTGTCGAGCTTCCGCAGCCATCCGCCGTCGATGAGCTCCCGCACATGGAGCCCGCAGTCGAACAGCGGCATGAGCGTCAGGTCCGCGAGGTCGCGGACGGTGGCCTTGCCGTCGGCGGCTTCGAGGATGTCGCGGAATGCAGCGCCTGTGTCGTCCGGGATCTCGTGGGATTCGCAGGTCGCGACGACGATCTCGTCGAGGCTCCCGACGGCGTCCATGACCCGGGACCACTCGTCGCTCCGTCGGGCCACCTCGAGGAGGACGCCGTTCACCTCGAACTGCGGAGCATGCTCCAGCCGTTGGATCGTGGTGGGGTCCGTGACGGCCCCGCGGTAGAAGCAGAACGTCCCCTGTGGCCAGGTGAACAGAGCGAACAGGTCTTCCTGCAGCTGGTTGTGGACGACGTCGTCGACGTCGTCCTGGGTGACGTAGCCCCGATCGATCAGGATTTGACCGAGATGGCCGCGCACCTTGCGCTGCTCGAGCAGGGCCGACCTCAGATGATCCGCGGACAGCAGGCCGCAGCGGACCAGTCTCTGGCCGAGACGCAGCGTCTCGGACCGAACCGGCACCAGGACCGACACGAACCCGTCGCGGAAGTGGATCTCGCGTGAGTCGAGCGTGCTGCGGACCTCGAGGATGCCCTCGAGCTTCGACATCGCCAGCGTCTGGAAGATGTCGGTTAGATTGATCTTGTCGAGGTCGCCCCGCATCGTCACTTCGCGTGCGGGTTGGTCCCCCTGCGGCGTCGACGGTCCGCCCTCATCCGCCGAGGCGCCTGCATCACGTCCACCGTGAAGCAGGAACTCCACCTCGTCGTCGTCGAGGAGTCGTCCCATCTTGCTCATCAGGATTCCGTCGGTTCGATGCGAGCGGTGAACGCAGAGGTCCACCGCCCTCGGGGGCGGTTCGGGGCACGCGTCCCCGGGATCGGGGCGCTCGTGTGTCTCTTCGGCCTTATCGGCGCGGCTCGGGCTGCACCTCAAACCGACTCACCTGCGTCGAGCGCCGTGTTCTTCCCGGAGCGGGACCGGAATCTGTCGTCCCGCTTCCTGGCGCTCCTGCAGCCCGGGCAGCGCGAGGGCTGGGATCGGGGCTTCGGGCTGGCGCGGCAGCTCGGTTCGGCGGGGCTCCCGGTTCTGCTGGAGCTCGCGGCGCAGGAGGAGGCCGACGTGCGGCGGCGCGTCCTCCTGCTGGCGGCGTCGGCGGTCGGCGCGGGTCCCGGCGCGGACGCGGCCCTGGTCGGGTTCGGCACGCGTGCGCGCGCCGGCTCCGCCGGTGTCCAGGAGCGGTTCGCGGTCGGCCTGACGCTCGCGCTCGGAGGTCCGCGCTCTGCCGCTCTGCCCGAACTCGAAGACCTGCTCGCTCGTCGCGGGCTCGAGCCCGTCGAGGTGGCCGCGCTCCTCGCGGCGCGGGCGCGGTTCCCGTCGGATCGGTCGCTGCCGAGCCGCTGGTACCAGGACGAGGACCCCTCGGTCGTGGCGATGGCCGTGTTGGGCGAGGCACCGACGGACAGCCGTTGGATCCAGGCGTTCTGGGCGCGGGAGACGCGTCATGCAGGTCTCGTCCGCCGGGCGAGTCTGCTCGGCCCGTCTGCGCGCGCCGCCGGCGAGCGGGGAGAAGCCTGGGTTCGGACCGCGCTCGGCATGCGCGGCGATGAGGGACGATCCCTGCGGAGGGCGGCGGTGCTGTTCCTGGCCGAGCAGCAGGACCCGGATGCGTGGCTCGAGCGCGAGGAGTTGGCGTGGTTCGAGGAGCTGATCCCGACGCTCGCGATCTCGGCGGCGTGGCGGCAGGCGCTCGATGCGCGCGGACTCCTCGGCCCGGCTCCGTCGCGGCTCTCGGTCGAAGAGCGGAGTCGGCAGGCGGCGGCGCTCGCGCTGACCGTCGACCTGGAACGGTTCGAGTCGATGGCGGGGTCGCTGGCGCGTGACCCGGCCGTCGTCCCGGCGTTCTGTCTGTCGCTCGCGCTCCGGTTCTGTTTCGCCCCGCCCGAGGAGGACGCCCAGGCTTGGCTCGCGCTCCTGCCCGACGAGCGTGAGGTCGAGTGGGTCCGTCTCGCGTGCGGGCTTCCGGCGGCCTCTCCGGGTCGGTCGATGGCCGATGCGCGGCTCGACCGTGTGTTCCTGCTGGCAGCGCGCCACCCGGAGCGAATCCCTCGGGATGTGCTTGCCGCCGAGATCGAAGACGCGCTGTGGCGGTCGGGTGTGCACTTCGGCCACGTCCGGCGCACGCTCGAGTTGGACCTCGTGCGGGACGCGCTGTTGGCCGGGAGCTCGCACGGAGCCGCCGTGCTGGGGCTCGGCACCGATCCCCGGAACCGTCATCTGCCGCGCGGGCTGAGTGAAGGCAGTCCGGTGTTCGAGATCGGCTGGGAGGTCTACCGGATCTTCAGGGAGCCAGGGCCGCGACGACCCGCCGAGGTGCGTCCTCTGCGACCCACGGCCCCGCGCTGAGACGCAGGGTGCCGCCGCCAGTCGTCCCGAGCGCCTCGTGGATCCACGGCGCGCAGTGGAACCCACTCCGGCACACGATCCCGGCCTCGTCGAGCAGCACGCCGAGCTCCGCGGGGTCGAGATGGGCGTGCGTGAAGCTGACGATCGGCAGGGGATCCGCGGAGCCAGAGGGAATCACGCGGATGCTGTCGTGCGCAGAGAGCGCGGCGCGGAGCTCCGTGCCGACGCGGTGCGCGGCCTCGTCCAGAGGGCGGCGCGCCCCGCTCGCAGCCCAGTCCAAGGCGGCGCCGAGACCGAGGATGGCCGGTGTGTTGGGCGTCCCGGCCTCGAAGGCGAACGGCCAGTCCCGCGGATGGCGATCCAGGGCGATCGACGAGCCCGTGCCGCCGAATCGGGTCGGTTCGAGGTCGACCCCCGGCGCGGCCGCGAGGAACCCGAGCCCGGGCGGGCCGAGCAGTGCCTTGTGTGCGGAGGCCGCGAGGAGGTCCGCCCCGACGTCGAGCGGCCGGGCTCCGGCCGTCTGGCTGGCGTCGAGGAGGAGCAGGGCGCCGTGCTCGTGGGCCATCCGGGCCACGGCCTCGGCATCTTGCACGGCCCCGGTGACGTTGCTCGCGTGGTTGAGGACGACCAGCCGCGTCGCGCGACCCCGAAGGGCTCGCGCGATCGTCTCGGGATCGACCACGCCGGCGGCGTCGCAGGGCACGACCTCCAGTTCGAGGCCGAGCGAGGTGCGGAGTTCGACGAGCGGCCGCACCACGGAGCTGTGTTCGGCTGCTGTGGTCACGACCCGATCGCCGGGCCTCAGGCAGCCGTGGAGAGCCAGATCGAGCGCGTCGGTGGCCCCGGACGTGAAGGCGACCCGGTCCGGCGGCACGGCGCACAGGCTTGCGAGCCGTTGGCGCGTCGCCTGGACGGCCGTTGCCACGTCGTGGGAACGCGCGGAATCACCCCGGCTCGCCGAGACGCCCGAGTTCCGGTACCAGGCGTCGATCGCCGTGCGCACGACGTCCGGCTTGGGCCAGCTCGTGGCCGCGAAGTCGAGGTAGACGTCGGTGCCGCTCATCGCGCTCCGACCCAACGGTCGTAGAGGGTGCGCGCGCGCACGGGGTCGTCGACGCCGAACAGCAGGGCGCGACCGCCCGCGAAGACCGTGAAGCGGCAGTCCTCGGTCTCGAACTTCACGAGCGGTCCGGGGCGCTCGCACGGGATGCCCGCCGTCGTCAGCCGGGCCACGAGCGCGTCGAGATCGAGGCGCGTGCCGGCGGGTGGGCGGACCTGGACGGAGTTGCGGCCGCAGAGTCGGACCGCGTCGTCCGTCTGGGCTCGGAGGGCCGGGAGCTCGCGCGTCCCGCAGGACACGCAGTCGGGGTCGGGCCTCGCGCCGCGGAGGCGGAACCCCTGCTCGCCGCTCCACACGTCGATGTGCAGGACTCCGCGCGTCACGGCGTGCGTGCGTCGCCCGAGGATCTTCAGGCTCTCGGCCGCCTGGAACGCCGCGACGTGCGCCACCGCCGGCGCGAGCACGCCCACGGTCTCGCAGGATCCTGTCTCGGAGGTCGGAGGGGCGCTCGGCATCAGGCAGCGGAGGCAGGGGGTCTCTCCCGGCAGCACGACGAGGGCCGACCCCTTGCTGCCGACCGCGCCGCCGTGGATCCACGGAATGCCGTCGCGGATCGCGAGGTCGTTCAGCAGGTAGCGCGTCGCGAAGTTGTCGGTCCCGTCGAGGAGCAGGTCAGGCCTGTCCGGCAGCGCGTCGAAGAGCGCCGCGTCGAACTCGGCAGCGAGCGCGTCGATGCGGGCATCGGGGCGGACCGCGAGCAGGTGTTCGCGGGCCGCGTCGACCTTCGCGCGGCCGAGCGCCGCATCCTGCGCGTCGAACAGGACCTGACGCTGGAGGTTCGAGGCGTCGACCACGTCGCGGTCGACCAGCGTCAGGCGGCCCAGACCGGCGCGGACCAGGAGCCCGGCGAGGTGGGTGCCGAGCGCGCCAACCCCGACCAGCAGGGCATGTGCTTCTGCGAGGTGCCGCTGGCCTTCGCGCCCGAACGCCGCGAAGCGGACCTGTCGGCTGTAGCGCGGATCTGACCCGGCGTCCGGGTTCACGCAGGCCTCCCGAGCCTCGCCGTCGGACCGCGATCGCAAGAGCGGGCGGCGCAGTCCGTGTCCGACGCGCTGCACCCGCCGACCGGGCGAGTCACTTGTCGAAGAACTTCGCGTTCGCCTCGGTGAATCCCGTCCATTCGGACGGCAGGTCCTCCTCGGCGAAGATCGCGTTCACCGGGCAGGCGTCGACGCACAGCGTGCAGTCGATGCAGTCGGCCGGGTTGATGTAGAGCTGGGGGTCCTCGTCGCCACCGTGGATGCAGTCCACCGGGCAGACGTCGACGCAGGCCTTGTCCTTGACGTCGATGCAGGGCTGGGCGATCACGTGCGTCATGTGCTTATCCGCGCAGTCGAAGTGCGTGAGGCGGAGAGCCTAGGTCGGGGACACGGAAAGTAAAGCCGTCACAGCCGGTGGCGAGGCGGTGACTCCCTGGAGTCACCGCGCTCCGCGACGGCGAGCGCCGCGGGCTGTGCCGCGGCCGATGCGAGAGAAGGGACTCGAACCCTTAAGAGTGTTACCTCACTGGGACCTAAACCCAGCGCGTCTGCCAATTCCGCCACTCTCGCGGCATGCCGACCCGCGCCGGTCGGCAGGATGTGTCTGCGCGGTCAAGAGCCGCGGCCAGTGTCTCCGAGGACCCGGCGTCCGTCGAGACCTCGCAGATCGGGGGAGCCGCGGGTTCCGAGTTGGACGAGTCCGGCCCCTGCGTCAGTGGGGGGCATCCTGGAAACGCACCGCAACCACGCTGAGCAGATCCTTGATGCGGTCCTCGACCTTGTTCACGTTCAGCACGTTGTCGATGACGATCGCCTCACGGGACGTCTGGGGATAGAAGACGAGGCGCCCGCTCCGGAGGAGGAAGAACTCGAAGAGGTCGTAGATCTCCTTGTTCAGGCGCAGGCCGGACGTCGGCATCCGCGTGATGTCTCCGAGATACCCGTGGTGATGCAGGATCTCGCGGTGGTTGATCTCGTAGTAGTTGAACCGCGTGTTGATCAGCACGATCAGCATGACGAGCAGCAGGAAGGCGCTCATCAGCCCGTAGAACTGCGTGCTCATCCGCACGTCGATCGCCGACAGCACGTCGCGCACGCCTCCCGCGATGCCCCAGGTGGCGTCGGCCCAGCCGAGCCCGAGTCCGAGTGCGACGAGGACGACGACGAGCGTGATCGACTTGATCCGTGAGAAGTCGAACGCGAACACCAGCAGGTTCAGGAAGAACACAGCGAGGAACGTGTTGCCCAGCGCGCGGCTGCCGATCTCGACGGTGCCGCCGTCCGCGCCGCCCCCCTGGAGCATCTGGGCGAACCAGCAGATCAGCGAGCAGAGCAGGGTCGGGTAGAGGAAGACGACCTTCGGCCAGGGCCGGATGATCACGCTCCGCTGCGTCAGGTTGGCCGCGGGGTCGGCGGGCGGTTGTGTGTCACTCATCGTGTCTTCGTGGGCACAGGAGAGAGGGACGTGACTCCTTCACGAGCCCACTCGGATCGTCACCCTCGGTCGGATGCCGGTCAACCGTCGGGGCGACGTGTCCCGGTCGAGCCGCGCGAAAACGCCCTTGGGATCCTGGCGTTGGCGGACGAGGGTTCGTGGAGCCCGGGAGACGATTCCCGAATTCACCCGGGAACCGACCGAATCCGCCGCCGACGTCCCTACCATGGCCCCACCGCGGGCCGCCGCCCGCCCGCCATCGATGAAGGTCGCATCCGCCCTCCGGCTCCTCGCCGCCTTGCTCGCTGCCCTCGTGGTCGGTGTCCCGGCGGTCCGCGCGCAGTCCGAGCCTTCGCCCCGCGTCGTGGTCGCGAGCATCCGCGGCCCGCTGTCGACCGCTGCGGTCTACGTCGTCCATCGGGCCGTCCGGACGGCGCTGGACGTCGACGCGTCGCGCATCGTGCTCGAGATCGACACGCCCGGTGGGGCGGTCACGACGATGCGTGAGATCGAGCAGATCCTCGGCGCGATCCGGGGCACCGAGGGCATCAAGGTCTCCGCGTTCGTGTCCCACCAGGCCTGGTCGGCCGGGGGCTATCTCGCGCTCGCTTGCGACGAGACCTTCATGGCTCCAGGCTCTTCGCTCGGCGCGATCACACCGATCATCGCCGGCGTCGACGGCGCCGCGCAGATCCCCGATGACGACGTGCGCGCGAAGGCGCTCTCGGTGTTCCGCGCCGATGTCCGCGCGCTGGTGGAGCGTCGCGGTGACGTCTCGGCGGATGCGTTGGTCCTCGCCGAGGCGCTCGTCGATCCGAGGAT
>JBEAPQ010000037.1:0-3132 GCA_041164325.1 Planctomycetota bacterium
CGCGATCCGAGGCGTCACCTTGCACAGTGACGCCGGCATCCGGTCTTCCAGCCAGCGAAGTCCTGGCCCAGACCCTAGCGAAGCACGGTCGCCGTGATGCCGTTGGTCAGAGCGAAACCGAGAGGTGTGCCCGGTGCGGCCGTCGCCGCCTGCGCCGTGAACGAGTAGCCCAGGACAGCAGGGTGGGTCGGAATGGCCATGGAGAGAACGGCGGAGAAGTCCTGTGGACCGGCGCTCGTGTAGCCGATCGTCTGCCATGGCTCGAACTGGTCTGCCGAGGTGGCCTGGGCCTTCGTGGCTCCGAGCAGGAGAGCGATCGAGAGAGGGGGGAGGAGGAGTTTCATGGGTGACCTTCGGTGGCGGGAGCTCCGGGCGCTCCGGCGGTGGAACGCGCCGACATGGACCCGCTCCGCAAGCGAGACTCTCGATCTGCCAAGACGTCTCGAGAAGTCTGCCGGGCCGGCCAGAGCGCTGGCCCCAAGACCTCGCTTGTCCCCAGATTCATGCCGCTCCAAGTCTTTGCCGGACAACGACTCAGGGGCTCTTGGTGGAAAGTTCGGTGGGCCGCACTCGCAACCCTCGCAGCCGGTCCTAGGATGGCCCCGCGTTCTGGGGCCGGCGGCGCCGCGCGGCTCCACCCCAGGCCCGTTCTTCCCTGCAGGAGGCTGCCATGGTCCGAGACCGCGTGTCGCGCCGTGTCCGACGCCGCTGGCCGTTCTGCGGGGCGTGGGACATGACCGGGCTCTACCGGACGCTGCGGGCGACGATCCTCGAGCTCGAGGTGGCGTTCGAACGCGGCACGCTCCTGCGGCGTCTCGAAGACCCGGGCCTGTCCCGCGTCCTCGGACCCGACCTCTTCGCGGTCTACGCCGACCTCGCGACGAGCCGCGCGCCGAAGGACCCGGTGCGCCGCCGGCAAGCCGTGCTGACCCTCCTGCGCCAGCTCTGCGACGAGGTGTTCAGCGTCGAGACCTGGGGAGAAGTCCGCGGCCCGCTGCGCATCGGTGCCGAGCCAATGGACACGGTCCTCGAGCACGGCGACCCGATTCCCCAGCGGCTCGACCAGGTGGCGTCGAGACGGTTCTGGGGACTCGGCTTCGTCCATGAAGCGGACGTCGACGCGACGGATGCGCTGGCCCGCCGTTCGGTGCGGCGCGGCGTCGTCCGCTTTGCCCGCGACCTCCGGGACGTCGGCCGCATCCTGCGCAATCCGCCGCCCGGCAGCGGAATCCGCATCCCGTCCCACGAGGACCGGCGCTTCGAGCAGCTGATGCTCGACATCCTCGTCGAGGACGAGCTCTGCGCCCACGCGGCCCGGCTGATCGAGGACTTCTGCCAGAAGACCGACCTGCGGATCCGCTACCCCGATCTCGACCGGGAACGCGGCGCGCGCGTCCAGGTCAAGTCGACCGCGAACCCGGCGATCCACGAGGAGCGGCTCGCGGCGATCCGCCGTCGCGAGACGCTGGTGATCCTGACGCCGCTGACGCTGGCCGAGTTCGTCGACGAGCAGGTCCGCGCGGCGCCGAGCGACCGCGTGCTGTCGGCTGTGGATCTCCGCGCATTCTGGGAGCAGCTCGGTGCCGAACCGGTCGAGCTCGTCGAGCTGGCCTACGCGATCCGGGCGGTCCTGTTCCGCGCGATCCGGACCGAGTTCGCGGATGCCCGCGGCCCGATGGCCTCGGTGCCGGCGGCCTTGCGCCACGTGATCCGGGTGTTCGTGCGCGATCGGGCCTTCCAGGCCTCGAGCGCGCTTCGGATGTACGAGCGCTCCCGCACGGAGCTCCGTGGACCGAACCCCGACACGACCCGGCAGATCGGCTGACCGCGCCGAACCTCGCGCGCCATCCTTGGCCGCAGCGCCGGGACGGGCGAGAATGCGCGGTTCCCCCGAAGACGAGAACCGATGACCGCAGCCCAACCTGCAACGCCGGCGCCCATCGACCCGACGCTCGACCTCTTCGCCGAGATCGAACGGCTCAAGCGGGAACGGAAGGCCGTGATCCTGGCTCACTACTACCAGGACCCGGACATCCAGGACCTTGCTGACTATCTGGGCGACTCGCTGGACCTCGCGCGGAAGGCGCAGGCCGAACAGGACGCGGAGGTCATCCTGTTCTGCGGCGTCCACTTCATGGCGGAGACCGCCAAGATCCTGAACCCCCAGAAGACGGTCCTGATCCCCGACATGGAGGCCGGCTGCTCGCTCGCGGAGGCCTGCCCTGCCGACAAGCTGCGCGCCTGGAAGGCGTCCCACCCAGATCACTTCGTCGTCACCTACATCAACTGCACGGCGGCGACCAAGGCCGAGTCCGACATCATCTGCACGTCGAGCAACGCGCGGAAGATCATCGACTCCGTGCCTGCCGACCGGCCGATCCTGTTCGCGCCCGACCAGAACCTCGGACGCTGGCTGATGCAGGAGACCGGCCGCGCGATGGATCTGTGGCCCGGCTCGTGCATGGTCCACGTCACGTTCAGCGAGCGGAAGATCATCGAGCTGAAGACGCGGCACCCGGACGCCGAGTTCATCGCCCACCCGGAGTGCGAGGATCACGTGCTGCGCCACGCCGACTTCATCGGGTCGACGAAGAAGCTCCTCGACCACGTCGCGACGAGCCCCAACAAGCGGTTCATCGTCGGCACCGAGTCGGGGATCCTGCACACGATGCAGAAGGCCGCTCCGGACAAGGAGCTGATCGAGGCGCCGGTCGAGAGCCGCGGCGGCTGCACCGCGTGCAGCGAGTGCCCGCACATGAAGCTCAACACCGTCGAGAAGGTCTACCTCGCGCTCCGTGACATGGGCCCGACGATCGAGATGGACGAGGAGATGCGCAGGCGCGCCGAGCTCCCGCTGCTGCGGATGCTGGAGGTCTCGTGACCCATCCGCTGTCGTCGGCACGCACCGAGCGCCCGGTGGTCGTCCGCGGCGCGATCCTGATGTTCGGGCTCGTCATCATCAGCACAACGATCCGGACGTGGTCGGCCGCACCCGCCGATCCCGAAGTGGCCGTGTCCCCGTGGCCGCACGTCATCTCGCTGTTCCTGGCGGCGAGCATGGTCGTGCAGTTCTTCGCCAAGCAGCGCAGCTCGAAGTTCCTGTCGGCCTCGATCGCGCTGATCCTGATCTCG
>JBEAPQ010000038.1:0-2952 GCA_041164325.1 Planctomycetota bacterium
CGAAGCTCTCGAGGCGTGGCGACTCGGCGAGATCCTGATCGTACCGCCGGTCGTGCTGATCCTGCAGCACATGGCGACGGGCGATCCTGCGACCTTCCGCAGTCGGATGCGCGCCACGGCCGAGTCCTACGCGCACGGCGGCCTGCATCGGGTCCAGTTCTCTCCGGGCGTCGTGATGGCGAGCGTCGCGACACCGACGCTGCCGCCGGCCACCACCACGAACTGCCTGCTTCTGGGCACGGACCGGCTCGTGATCCTCGACCCGGCGACGCCGCGCCCGGACGAACAGGCGCGGCTGTTCGCCCTGATCGACGCGCTGCGTGCCGAGGGTGCCGAGCCCGACTCCATCCTGGTCACCCACCACCACCCGGACCACGTCGGTGCCGTGACGGAGACGAGCCTGCGGTACCGGATTCCGGTCCACGCCCACGCCACGACGCTCGAGCGGCTCGCGCCAGGGTTCCTCCGCGGCCGGGCTCTCGCGGACGGCGACGTGGTGCCGCTGGGAAAAGCTCCCGACGGCACGGCGGACTGGCACCTCGCCGCGCTGTTCACGCCGGGGCACGACCAGGGGCACCTCTGCTTCCGTGACTCCCGGTACGGCATCCTGATCGCCGGAGACATGCTGTCGACGGTCTCGACGATCGTCATCGACCCACCCGAAGGCCACCTCCGCACCTACCTGGAGAGCCTCGAGCGCCTTCTCGAACAGCCGATCCACACGCTCTATCCCGCACACGGACCGGCGGTCCGCGACGGGCAGCGGTTGGTGCGCCAGTACCTCCGCCACCGAGCCCAGCGAGAATCTGCGCTCCGCAAGGCGCTCGACGAAGGCGGGCCTGCGCGGCCCGAGGAACTCGTGCCGACCGTCTACTGGGAGATCGACCCGCGGATGCGCTCCTTGGCTGCACGCTCCCTCTTGGCGGGTCTGCAGAAGCTGGCCGAGGACGGCGCCGCGGCGGTCGACAGGGACGGGCGATGGCGGAGCCTCCGGGCGAACGGCACGCCGCAACCCAGCCCTTGATCCAGGCGGTCGGCGTCGAGAGAGGCCGAGTGCGTCACCGTGCTCAGCTGCCCGTGCGCTCGGCTCCGACCGGTGTCCGGCGTCCGGCCGGAACGGCCGGGAGCCTCACGAGCCCAGCGACACGCCCGACGACACCGGCACCTCGCGGCTCGACGCCGGTGGGTCGTCGTCCAGGACTGCCGTGCCGTAGTTGTCCATCAGGCGACCGAACAGCTGGATGCGCCGCAGCACGGATTCACGGGACTCGGTGACCCGGGCGTGGACGTGGAGACGGAGCTGGGGCGCCGCGCGGCGGTCGGGCACGGGGATCGTCGTCGAGATCGACGGAAGGAGCCCCGGGCTCGGAACCGGCGTCTGCCATGTCAGCGACGAACGGGATCCATCTCGGTGGCGCAGCGTGATCGCGACGTGGTCGAAACCCAGCCGGTGCGCGGCGTCACAGACGGCATCCCACCAGCCCGAGAACGTGCGGCACTCGCGGAAGTGGAGAACGAGATCGTCGTAGAGCTCACGTGTGCGCGCGGCATCCCGGGCATGCGCCGCCGCAAGACGGAATGCGCGGTAGGACTCCTTCAGACGCGCCGCCCCGGAGAACCGGAAGAACGCCACCGGGATCGAGAACACCGCGACGACCGCCACCAGACGGTAGATCCCGTCCACGCGCATCAGCCCGACCCCGAGCGCGGTCGCCAGGAGCGTCGTTCCGGTCAGCGCGGCGACGATCTTGGTGTGGCCGAAGCCGAGCTCCAGCAATCGGTGATGGATGTGGTGCCGGTCCGGGGAGAACGGCGACCGACGCTCCAGCAGGCGGCGGCCGATCGACAGCAACGTGTCGAGGATCGGCACGCTGAGCGCAGCTGCCGGGACGGCAATGCCCAAGAGAGCGGGAGTGCGGGCCCCCGACGCGAGAGCCGAGGAGGCGACGAGGAAGCCCAGGAAGAGACTGCCGGCATCCCCGAGGAAGATCTTCGCCGGGTGGAGGTTGTAGACGAGGAAGCCGACCAGAGACCCGCAGAGCGCGAGCATGGTCGCCGCCATCGCGAGATTGCCCTGGTCCCAGGCCAGGTAGCCCGCCGCTGCCGCCCCCACGGCGCAGATGCTCGCCGCGAGGCCGTCGACCCCATCGATGAAGTTGACGGCGTTCGTGATGCCGACGATCCAGAGGATCGTGATCGCGTACGAGAAGATCCCGAACTCCAGCAACAGGTCGTCGGTCAACCGGATGCCTTCGATCCGCGTCCCGGTCGCGTAGACCAGAGACGCCGCCACGAATTGCAGCAGGAACTTGTGCCGGGCCCGGATGTGCCAGATGTCGTCGGCGAGACCGGTGCAGAACATCAGGACCGCACCCAGCAGAACCCAAGGGAGCTGCGGGTCCACACGCAGCGCGGACGCCACGGGGTCGCGGACGACGAGCAGCACCGCGATCGCCGCCACGACCATCGCTCCGAACACCGCCGCCCCGCCGAGGTAGGGAATCGGCTCCCGGTGGATCTTCCGCACTCCGGGACGGTCCACGACACCCAGTCGCCGCGCGACGCGGCCCGCGATCGGCGTCAGCACGAGGCTGCCGATCAGCGAGGCGACCACAAGCACGGTCAGAGCGGTCACGGGGAGAGAGGGAGAGGCGAACGGATTCCTGCTCGGTCGGCAGGAAGGCTTCTGGCAGGGCTGTTCTGTGAGCCGGGCAAAGTGTAGCCGCGGAACGAGAGCAGGCCAGCGACGCGGGCACCAGAGATATTACCGACCCAACAAAACCGAGAACCCGCGGGACTGTTGTCCCGATGCCGAGGGACGTTCCCAGCAACCGCCTCCCTCGGGTTTGCCCTCTTCGTCTGGGCCACGAAGGACGGGTGCAAGGGTGGTTCGACGCGCCGCCGGAACCTTCACCCGTCCCGCTCCGCTCGCACGGCCCTCGGAGGCCGTGA
>JBEAPQ010000039.1:0-7172 GCA_041164325.1 Planctomycetota bacterium
CGCAGCCGTCCCCGTAGGACAGGTAGCGGGGCAGGGAGCCGGAGGCGTTCACGCCGACGGCGCACAGCGCGAACGTCGCGTCGTTGCCCGGCGTGGCGACGTTGGCGTCCTGGGCGACGAGCGGAGCCGAGACTTCGATCGTCCACGTGCCCTGGGCCGGGTTCTGGACGAACACGCATTCGACGGTGTCGATCGAGTTCGGGGAGCCTCCGGCCGTCGAGTAGTTGCCGCTCTCCAGGCCGACGTTGCCGTGGTAGACGGTGCCGTTCGGGGCGGTGACCTTCAGGGAGAGGTCGTTGATCCGCGCGAGCGCGGCGGCCGGGTTGCCTGCCGGGTCGACGAACGTCATGCAGACCTTGAGCTCGGGCTCGGCGACACCCACCGTCACCTGGTAGCTGCGGCTCGCGCCCTGGGTCAGCGGGTCGTCCTCGGCGATGACCAGCATCCGGTTCTGGTTGTCGTAGAGGTTGCGCAGGCTCGGGAAGCCCCAGCCCACGTGCTCACGACGGTTGTCCGAGCTCGTCGCGGTGAACGCGTACTGCTCGGCGTTCGCGATCATCAGCGCCTTCAGCGTCTGCGCGAGCGGCCGGTTGTCGAACCGGGAGCCGCCGGGCACCGGCAGCGGGTTGCGGAACAGACCGTCCGTGTACATCTGGATCGCGATCGCGTTGTGGCCGGCCACGATCGGCGTCGCGCCCGACGTCCCGCCGAAGTTCGAGTACCAGTTCGCCGCCGAGTAGCCGGCGCTGCCGCTGCGGTCCGAACACAGGATGTTGTCGTAGTACGCCGACAGGTCCGGCTTGATCCGGCCGTCAGCTGCCGGGCCGGTGGAGCCTCCGCCGGCCGCCCACGAGTCGTCGGCGGGGTTGGAGTTGTTGTTGTGGCGCACTCCGCCGATCGAAAAGATGTTCTTCGCCCAGGCCTGGGGTCGGGACTGCTGGTTGCCAGCGTTCGACTGGCTCTGCGTCCAGGGGATGCGGTGGTCGAAGATGATGTCGTCCGCATCGGCCGAGACCGACGTGTAGGCGGTGGTGCGCGCATCGCCCCACGATGCGGTGGTGAACATCACCTGGTGCGTGTTGACCAGAGTGCCGATGACGCTGTTCCGCGATCCGATCGTGGAGCTGTACTGGGTGTAGAAGCCGACCGCGTCCGGGGCCATGCCGCGTCCGGCCGGGTTGCTGGATCCGTTCCCGAAGACGATCCCGGCCGTGCAGTGTCCGTGCGAGTCCGCGCCGCCGCTGCTCGCCACGTTGGTCAGTGGCGTCGTGAAGTCCGGGTGCGTCGCTTCGGCGCCCTCGTAGACGTGTCCGCGCACGCCTTGCCCGGTGTAGCCGCCCTGGACCTCGACGTAGTTGGCTCCGCCCTGGATCCGGGCGTTGTCCATGTCGAGCTCAGGGGCCGACCAGCGGTCGATCCACAGGACTTCGTCGAAGCGCGCGGCGGCGAGCAGCTGGGCGCCGGACAGCTCGGCGTCGAACAGGAGGCTGCCCTCTTGCGCATCGACGACGCGTCCGCCGATCGCCTCGATCTTGCGCGCGAGAGCGGGCTTGTCGGTGCGCTTGTCGGCCACGACGAGGTGGTAGCGGCGGGTCGGCACCGGCGCGCCGGAGACGTGCTCGTCGAGCAGGAACGGCTCGAGGCGCCACGCCGGCTGGTAGGCGCCGACGAACCGGACCGCGGCGAGCTGGTTCGTGGCGGCAGCGGCGGAGTTGCCCATGCGCACGACGTAGGCGTTGGCGGGCAGGTAGCTGACGATCTCTCCGCCTGCGGACTGGATCGCCGCACGGTCAGCATCCGTCGGAGCTCCGCGCAGCTGGACGACGTGGAGCCCGACGTCCGCCGCCGCACGGAGGGCCGACGGGACCGGGGGCTGCGCGATCAGCGGGTCGAACGTTCCGTACTTGAGCTGCAGGTCGTTCGGCTGGGCAGTGACCGACGTGAACGTCGGGGCTGCCTTCTGGACTTCCTGGGCACCGAGACCGAGCGGGACGAGGGCAGCCGCCACGGCGGCGCGGAGCGATTCTTGGAGCATGGGCGAGGGTCTGTGGAGTCCACCGCGCGGGAACGCGGACCAGGGGCCGGAGGGCAGGCCAGACGGCAGATCCTAGCGGATCGCAGGACCGTCGGGAGCCGTGGCTCCCGCCTGAGGCCCGACCTCGGCCCGGCGCCGCTCTGCGGTCATCCGCAGGGCGTTATCGGAACCCGAGCAGCTGGCCGCCTTGGTAGACGGCGAAGCTGCACAGCCAAGCCAAGGCCGTCATGTAGCCGAACAAGAATACGGTCCAGCCGATCCCGCCGGCCTCTCGGTGCACGACGGCCAGCGTGCTGAGGCATTGGCAGGCCAGCGCGAAGAAGACCATCAGCGAGAGACAGGTCAGCGGGGTGAACAGCGGAGAGCCGTCCACACGGCGGAGGCGTCGGATCTCCTGGCGCAGCGGGGCCGGGTCGTCGGCGCCCACGTCTTCGACGCCGACCACCACGCTGAGGGTGCTGACGAAGACCTCGCGCGCCGAGAACGCACCGATGACGCCGATGGCAATCCGCCAGTCGAAGCCGAGCGGTGCGAAGAGAGGTTCCAGTGCGCGACCCAGCTGGCCGGCGTAGCTCTCACGGATCTGGAGGGCAGCCCGCTGTTGGTCGACGAGCCTCAGCTGGTCGTCGGTCCATGCGGCATCGCGCCCCTCGGCGGTCGCGGTGGCGAGGATGTCGACGCGGCGCGCTTCGAAGGCACCGGCAGCTTCCGCCGTCGTGCGAGGGAACGTCAAGAGCGCCCACATCAGCGTCGCGCCGAGCAGGATGATCGTGCCGGCCTCGCGCAGGAACGTGCCGGTCCTCGTCTTCAGCATCCGCCATGTGGGGCGGGCCTTCGGGCGGCGGTAGGGGGGCATCTGCAGCAGCAGCGGCGCGTGCTTGCCGCGCAGCACCGTGCGACCGAGGACCGCTGCGGCGCCGAGCGCGACCAGCACGCTGAACGCGTACATCGCCGCCATCAGGAGCCCCTGTTCGATCGTCGACTCGGTCGTGACCGGGTAGAGCACGGCGATCATCAGGCTGTAGACGGGCACCCGCGCGGAGCACGCCATCAGCGGCACGACCATCATCGTCAGCAGCCGGTCGCGGCGACGTTCCATCGTGCGCGTCGCGAGGATCGCAGGCACGGCGCACGCGAAGCCGGACATCATCGGCACGAAGGCTCGGCCGTGCAGTCCGACGGCCTTCATCACGCGGTCCATCAGGAAGACGACGCGTGCCATGTAGCCGCTGTCTTCGAGGATGCCGATGAACAGGAAGATCAGCAGGATCTGCGGCAGGAAGACGAGGACGGAACCGACGCCGCCGATGACGGCCTCGGTCAGGAACTGCTCGATTCCCTCCGACAGGCCGAGACCCGTGACCCACGCGGAAGCCTGGTCGAGGGCAGCTTCGATCGCCCCGACGATCGGATCGGCCACGACGAACAGCGACTGGAACATCACCGTCATGAGGCCGACGAACAGCGCGAACCCGAAGAGTGGGTGCAGCAGCACCGCGTCGATGCGATCGGTCCAGGTTCGTCGTCCCGGCTTCGCTCCCCGACCCGAGAATCGATCGATGTGGCGATCGATCCATCCGTAGCGGGCGCTGACGATCTCGTGGTCCAGGTCGCGGCCCTCGCCGAGGGCGTGGCGGCGTCGTCCGTCGGCGGCCTCGAGGAGCCGCCTCGGCAGCCCGGACTTGAACTCGGGCTCGTCGGTCGAGAGCAGGGCCCAGCGTGCGAGCGCCCGTGCGCGGCACGGGGTGCCCAGACTCCAGGCGTCCGGGACCACAGCGGCGACCGCGTCGATGTCGGCGCGGGTCGCGGGCGGCTCGACGACCAGGTCCGGACGGTCGACCGGCGCTTCGGACCGCGCGACCTCGGCGACGCGCCGCGCGAGCGTCTCGAGCGCGCCGCGGTCGTCGATGGGGATGGGTACGACCGGGACGCCGAGTGCTGCCGCGACACCATCCGCGTCGACGCGGAGCCCGAGCCCCGGCAACCGGTCGACCATCGTCAGCGCGACGACCATCGGGAGTCCGAGCTCGCGGACCTGCAGCACGAGGTAGAGGTGCCGCGCAAGCTCGGTCGCGTCGGCGAGGACGACGACCGCATCGGGGCGGGGGGTCGGCGGTAGACCAGCGATCGCCTCGATGGCGACCCGTTCCTCGAGGCTGTGCGCGGACAGGCTCAGCGCGCCCGGGACGTCGACCAGCTCGACCGGCCCCAGGCCCGGGAGATCCCACCGAGCGATCTCGATCTCGACGGTCGCCCCGGCGTAATTCGCCACCTTCGCGCGGCTCCCCGTCAGGCGGTTGAACAGCGTGGTCTTGCCCGAATTCGGGTTTCCCGCCAAGGCCACGCGGAGGCGCGCGGCGGCGCCTCCTGTCGTTCCAGCGCTGTTCATCGAAGGGTTGTGAGCAACGGCTGTCGGAAGGTCACCGCTCGCGGCGGGCAGCTCTGGTGGGCTCCCGCGACCTCCCGCGGAGCGGATCGTGCTTCTCGCGGTGCGACGTGGACGGCCCGCGGTGCGCTGTGGGCTCCCCGCAGAGCGATCAAATCGCGTCCACGAGGATCGAGGCGGCGTCTGCGCGGCGCAGCGACACCCGACAACCGCGCAGCTCGACTTCGATCAGTCCCCCGATCTCCGGTCGCCGGACCAGGTGGACCGGGGTGCCGGGCAGGAACCCCATCTCCAGCAGGCGACGCCGGAATTCGCCTTCGCCGCCGATGGCGGCAAGTCGGGCGGGTACGCCGAGGGGCAGGCTGTCGATCGAGACCATGGGTGGATTGCGGCCGAGGAGGTTAGCTCATGAGATTCATTCGCAACAGGGGGGCACGCAAAATCCTCCCGTGCTGGAACGGTCCGGTCCGGCGTGCTACGCGAGGTGCGTGGTCATCCTTTCGTCCGTGTCGGCAATTCTCGGGTTGGCCACGACCCTGCTCCTCTTGGCCGTTGGGTTCGTGCGGTCGCGCATGGGCCACGCTGCGCCTCGCTGGGTGCGCCGGGCCCTGCTTTGGGGTGCCCTCTCCGTCCCCTTCCACGCCGTCGTGATCGTGCCAGCCGGGCTGGCGTACCTCGTCACGGGACGGGTCGGAACCCGTTCCAGCGAAAGGGACTACGACGGCCCGTGGATCCGTTCCGACGGCGTCTGGGAGATGCGGGGGCGCGCGGGACCGCAGCATGCCGAACCTCGTCCGGAACGTCAGGTTGCCCTCCGCTCGGCCGACGGGACGCCGCTCCGTGCCTTCGTCATCGAACCACGCGGCGGGGACACGCCCGTCGCCACGGCGATCCTCGTGCACGGGCTCTTCCGCGGCGCGCAGGAGCTCGAGCCGGTCGGAGACATGTTCCGGGATGCGGGCTGCGAGGTCGTGCTCCTCGAATACCGGAACCACGGGGGGAGCGGCCGGGCGACGCCGACCTTCGGAATCCGCGAGGCGGAGGACGTGCTCGCAGCCGTCGACTTCGTCCGCGCCCGCGGGGTCGCTGCGGCGGCACGTCCCCTGATCCTCTTCGGGGTCAGCCTCGGGACCGCGGCGGTCGGCCTCGCTGCGCCTCGCGTCCGCGATCTCGGCGGTGTCGTCGTGGACGCTCCGTTGTCCAACGCGTTCGCGACTGCAGAACGGCTGTTGGCCGGCTCCGGACGTCGACCGCCCGGGTTCCAGTTCCCGTGGCCGTTCGGCGCCATGCTGCTCCACTGGATCGGCGTCTTCACGGGCCAGGACCTCGCGTCGATCCAGCCTGGGGACGCGCTTCGGCAGCTCGGTGCGGACGTCCCGGTCCTCGTCATCGGAGGCGGGCTCGACGGTCGGATGCCGCCGGACGAAGTGACCGCGCTCTACGAGAGCCTGCCGAAGGCCGGCAGCCGGAAGGAACTCTGGATCCTCCCCGATGCCGATCACGGCGACGTCTGGAAGGAAGACCCGGAAGGGTACCGGCAGAGGCTGCGCGCGTTCGTGGCACGCGTCGTCGGGGGGTGAGAGTGTGTGACGAAATCTCGTCACGCACTCTCCCGCGGCCGCGAAGCGGCCGCCAAGCAAGCACGTCAGAGCCTGTAGACTGATTTCGTCTCAGGCTCTGAGAGGCGGGGGGCTCGCGCGTCAGCGCGGCGCGAAGGACCGGACTGCGGAGCGTGCCGCCCCCCCAGCCCCGGTTCCGATCGCTTCGAACCAGAACCAGATCCGCCGGTTCCGGCTGATGCGCGCGAACGCGTCGAACTCGGCGCGCGTTGCGGCGGGGATCGCCACCGGCGTGCCCGCCTCGCACGGGACGGGAATCGCCGCGTGGGGGCCCTGGAGCATGAGGCGGACGCCCGCACCCCGTCCGGGGTCGGGAGCCGTCAGGCCGTCGAGGACGCCCCAGCCGCGCAGCTCTCCCACCGGGAGTTCCACGGCCAGTTCGTCGAGCTTCGTCCGCGCATCGATCGCGACGATCGCAGCGCCTCCGTCCCAGGCGAGTTCGAAGCCTTGGATCGGCAGGTCGAACGTCGCGAGTGACAGCGGGCCCATCGCGTGCGTCAGGTCGATCTCGACAGTGGCGGACGCACCGTCGACGGCGGCGCCCTCGACGACGACGACGGCCAGAGAGTCGGGGAGGTCCTTGACCGGCGTCCGCAGGCGGCAGGTCGTGCGCGACGGGGCTGCACCCTCGAAGGTCACCCGAAGGACCTCGATCGCGTCGGCGCGGAGCGGCTCCTCGACCCGGAAGCGGCCCTCGCCCTCGTCGACGAGCGCGAGCCGGTCGGGAAGAGGGGGCAGGGGGGCCGTGCGGCGGAATCCACGGCCGGCCGGCTCCCACCCCGCGAGCGTCGAGCCATGGCGCAGCATCGCTCGCGGCGCCGATGCGTCGCCCAGCAGCGACTCTGCTCCGGGAACGGCGACGGTCACGAAACCTGCGGACACCGTGGGCAGGTCCGCGTGCTGCTGCGGCCGCTCGGCCAGCGCGAACCAGGCGTTCGGATTGCAGGGTGGGACGCCCGGTGCGTTCGGAGGCATCGCCGTCAGCACGAGAGGCTGGTCGACGCGGGCACTCTCGCCCAGTGCGGCGAGGCCGTCGGCCGCGGCACGCATGTCGGCCCAGGCCGCGTCGTAGCGATCGAGGGCAGTCCAGGTCGGGACGGCGAGCGCGCACAGCGAGCCGATCGCCAGGATC
>JBEAPQ010000040.1:0-3169 GCA_041164325.1 Planctomycetota bacterium
TCCTGATCATGTCCGGGACGATGTTCTGGTCCCAGAAGCAGATGATGGCCCGCAACGCCGCCAACAACGGGGGCGACAACCCGATGGCGCAGCAGCAGAAGATCCTGCTCTACGTCATGCCGGTGTTCCTCGCGGTCATCTCGATCAACTTCCCGGTCGGGGTCGTCCTGTACTGGGCGACCACGAACGTGTGGCAGGTCGCGCAGCAGGCGATCATCCTGCGTGAGGTCAAGCACGAGGTCGACGTCGCCGCGCGGCGTCGTGGGGGTGGGGATGGCGCGGACCGTCCGCGCTCCCCCGGCGCCTCCTCCGGTCGCCGCGAGGGCATCGTCGCGCCATCGGCGACGGGTGATGCCTCGGACGGCGCGCCGGACGACGAGGGGGACCTCGGGGACGGGGGTGCCGGCGACGGCGATGCCCGTGGTGGACCGGGCCAGGAGCCGGGCCCGAGGGGTGGAGGGAACGGTGGACCCGCCGGTCCGCGGCTCCCACGACGCGGAGGTGGACGATGAGCCCGAGGTTCGGACGCGGTGGGGACGAGGTGTCTCGCTCCCCGGACGCCGCTCGAGATGCGCTCGAGCAGGCGATCTCGGGCGCCCTTGCGCGGGCGGCCGGGGTGGCCCCGGAGGACGTGCGCGTTCGGATCGAGGGGGTGCGGGCGGAGGACGTCGAGTTGCCGTTCGAGGTGCTTCACGAGGGGGACCCCGGAGCGGGATCCGCGAGGGGCGGCGAGGTCGAGGCCGGTCGGGCGGAGGCGGAGCCGGCCGAGCATGAGCCGGCCGAGTCCGGGATGTCCGAGCCCGACGTGGCGGACGCGCCGGACGTGGCGGACCCGCCGGACGGGCCGATCGATCTCGATGCCCAGGCCGAGGCGGCGGCCGACTTCCTCGAGGGGCTCCTCGATGCTTTCGACCTCGACGGTGACCTGCAGCTGCGCGTCCTCGCGGACCGCGCGGAGGTGGAGATCACGGACGCCGGTGAGGGGGTGCTGATCGGACGGCGAGGGCAGACCCTGGAGGCGATCCAGGAACTCACGCGCTCGGCGCTGCAGCGCCGCTTCCAGCAGCGGGCGCAGGTCGTCGTCGACGTCGACGGATACCGCGCCCGGCGCATCGAGCGTTTGCTCGAGCGGACCGACGAGGCGATCGACGAGGTGCGCGAGACGGGCGAGGCGCAGCGGCTCGAACCGATGGACGCCTTCGAGCGCAAGGTCGTCCATCAGCGGGTCGCTGAGGCCGGCGGTCTCGTCAGCAACAGCTTCGGTCGGGAGCCTGGTCGGCGCGTCATCATCGAACCCGCCTGACGGGCCGGGTGTCCGGCCCGCCGGTCGCGGCCACGGGCCTCCGGTCGCTCGACGCCTCCACGCACGCTGCACCCCCCCGCCGGCGCATCGGTGGTCCCCGCCGTCTCATCGGCGGGTCGACGTTCGGTCCCGCTCGGACACCCACCTCGACCACAGGTCGACCCTTCCGGACCCTCGACCGATCGAGGGGAGGGGGGAACTACTGCGGTAGGACCTCTGCCGTTCGACGCTCGCGCCTGGCGGATCCTGGAGCGGGGTTCCGCCGATCGTAGGGGGCCATCCACAACCCCTGTGGAGGACGCGGGGGAACTGTGGACGGAGGCAGGGCTGCGCTGTGGATACCACGGCGATCCGTGGGACGTGGAACTTCGCTCCACGGTCCCAGCCGACGCCTGCGGGGCCGCGATCCGTTCATCTCCGTGATGGTGGGACTCGGTGCTCGATGGAGGTCGCGCCGAGCGGAAGGGCGCCACGAGGCGGCCCGGGGACGAACTCGAGACCGGACCCGCTGCGGGATCGAGCGTGCCGCACGGCCGCATGGGAGGGGTGCGACGGGGCACCGGAGGTTCGGGGGGGCGCTGGACCGTTCCGAGCTCGGGCGGCGGGAGGTCGCCAGGGGGCCAGCACCCCCCGGGCTGGCGAACGGTGTGGGTGGGCTGGGGTGCGCGGGCTCGGATGACGGCGGCAGGACCGATCGTCAGGGGGTCGCCCCGGAGTCGATGGATCCGTGCACACGAACGACAGGGCAGGGGCGCGTGGCGGGTCCCGGGATGGATGGAAGTTCCACGTGGAACGGTCCGGGAACAACGGCACGCTGTCGGACGTGATGCCGACGCGTCGAGTGGCAGGGCCGGGGATTTATGCCGACCCGGCCCCAGAATCGAGGCTCGAACCGGTCCTCCGCGGGTCCTGCACCCCTGTTCCACGTGGAACGCCGCCGATGCGCGTGCGCCCACGCCCGCGTTCCACGTGGAACCAAGGCGCACACTCCTGCTCGGCTACGCTCCACACGCCCAAGGGTGGCGGTTGAGGACGGGACGGGCGAGGGGCCCCTGTGGAGACTGGAATCGAGGCGATCCTCGAGCGCTACGCCCGCATGGTCGCAGACTCTCCCCACAACCTCGTCTCGCGCGCGGCGCGCGCGGAGCTCTCGACACGCCACGTCCCCGAGGCCGTCCGCTTCGCCCGCGAGCTCCCGGGACCCGGCCGCCTCCTCGATGTCGGATCGGGAGGCGGACTCCCCGGGGTGGTCATCGCCATCGTGCGACCGGATCTGGAGGTCCACCTCCTGGAGGCCACCGGCAAGAAGGTCGCGTTCCTCGAGGAGACGTCCAGAACGCTCGAGGTCCCCGTGCGGATCCACCTCGGTCGCGCCGAAGCGTTGGCCAGTGGGCCCCTCGGCGGCTCCTTCGACCTCGTCACCGCCCGCGCGGTCGCCCCACTGGACCGACTCGTCCGACTCACGGTCCCGTTCCTGGCCCCCGGCGGGAGTCTCCATGCCCTCAAGGGGGCCCGCTGGGCCGAGGAACTCACGGCCGCGCATGCGGAGATCCGACGCCGTGGTCTCGTCGTCGCGTCGACACCGGCGCAGGCCCCATCCCCCGCGGAACCCGAGGGCCAGGACGGGGGTCCGACCGTCATCGTGCTGACGCGCGTGTCCCCGTGAACGTCCGAGCGACGCGCGGGCCGACCGACCGACCGGGCACTGAGCGCACTCACACGCGCGTCTGCCGCACGCGAAGGTGAGGACCCGACCGGGTCGGAGGAACATCCCGGACCGTGCCGCTCGGATCCTGCCCGCGGCCGTCCCGTCCCGGACCAGGAGTCCCGCGTGGCCATCGATCCGCCCTCGGACCGCTCCTCGGG
>JBEAPQ010000041.1:0-7939 GCA_041164325.1 Planctomycetota bacterium
TGCTCGACCCCTACGTCGGCTGTTCGATCGACTGCCTCAACGACCTGATCGTGCTCGGCGCTCCGAACCTCGGTGGCTCGGGCTTGGTGTCGATGCCGATCGCGGCCGACCCGGTGCTCGCCAACTTCCACATCTACGCGCAGGTGATGGTGCTCTCCCTCCAGCGGGGAGCGGTCAGCCGCGCGATGATCATCAACGTGAAGTGACGCTTGGCGACGGCCGTCGCCAAGCAACCACGTCACGGCTGGATCGCGAACGACAGCGCCTGCGTCAGCGTGAAGCAGGTGCCGAAGAGTCCGTCGATGTTGCCGCCCTGGACGGCGAACGTCTGGAACAGCAGGCCCCGGTCGTTCGGGATGTTGAGCGTGATGTCCGCGCGGAAGACGCCCGAGACGAAGATCAGGTCCGAGCCGATGGGGGCCAGGTAGAAGATGCAGGGGCCGGCCACGCAGGTTGCGGGCGCCTGGAACGGGATGCCGCCGCCGCTCGGGAGGCCCATCGCCAGGAAGACCTGGGAACGTGGTGACGGCAGGCGCTGCAGGGAGAACCCGATCTGCTGGCCGAGCCGCGGGCTGCCGAACACCTGTGGGGGCACGTAGTTCGGGCATCCGGTGTTGTTGACCGGGACGACCTGGGCGGTCGCCGCCGTGGACAGGAGGAGCGCGGCAGAGAGCGCGAGGACGAGGCGGGGCAGCGTGCGAAGCATGGGTCTCCGACAGGAAGGCACTTCGTGAAGACCGCCGAGGGTATCCGGTCCGGCCGAACATGGGGCCTCCGAGCCCCGTCGCCCCGCAGAATTCCCGCGGGCCTCCGCTGTACGGCTACAGCGAAACGACCTGCCCGGTCCGGAACGACTCGTCAGCCGCGAGCACGATGCGCAGGCTCTGCACCGCATCTTCCATGTGGTCGCTGAGGTCGATGTCCTCCCGGATGGCCTCGAGCAGGTACTCCTGCTCGCGGAGACAGAGGCCGTCGTGGTCCGGCTCATCGGCCGTGCTGACCCATTCGTCGGGCTTCAGGAACTGGTCGTCGGCGTCCCGGTCCTGCCAGTGGACGCGCAGGCTGTTCGTCTTGGTGTGTGAATCCACGTCGGCCGACCCGGCCTTCCGTTCGCCGTCGCGTTCGACGATCGACACGCAGCCCTTCGGGCCGACGACGTCCTTCACGAAGTAGGCGACCTCGCTCATCATCGGGCCCCAGCCCGCCTCGTACCAGCCGACCGACCCGTCCTCGAAGACGACCTGCAGCTGCCCGTAGTTGTACATGCCGGGCACCAGCTCCTCGGTCAGGCGCGCGCCGATCGCGTGGACGCGCACCGGCTTGCTCCGCGTCATCTGGCACATCACGTCGACGTAGTGGACGCCGCAGTCGACGATCGGGGACATCGAGTCCATCAGGTGCTTGTGCGTCGTCCAGTCCTTGCCGCGGCTCTGCTGGTTCAGGTTCATGCGCATGACGAGCGGCTTGCCCATCTGCTGGGCGATCTCGATGAACTTCTGCCAGGCCGGGTGGACGCGCAGGATGTAGCCGATGACCACCTTGCGGTCGTGCGCCTTCGCGACCTCGAGGATCGAGCGGGCTTCCTCGACGGTCTCGGCGAGCGGCTTCTCGACGAACAGGTGGCAGCCGGCCTCGAGGCTCTTCCGAGCGAGTTCGGCGTGCGTGTCCGGGTAGGTGTTGATCGAGACGACGTCGGGCTTGGTCTCGGCCAGGGCCGTATCGAAGTCGCCGAAGGTCGCATAGCCGCCGCCGAGATCGGCGCAGAGCTTGTCGCGGCTCGCCGCGGTCCGGCTGACCAGACCGACGATCTCGAATCCAGGGAGGGAGTGATAGGCGCGCGCGTGCGAGGCGCCCATGTTGCCGCAGCCGACGACGAGGACCTTCAGGGGAGTCATGGGCGGACGTTGTAGCGACACACCCGACCCCGTGCGACCGTCACCGGTCCAGCGCGTCGGCGAGCTGGTCGAATACGGTGTTGTGAGCCGCGATCAGCGAGACGTCGAACTGGTCGCCGTAGGGCAGGAGTCCGCGAGCGAGTGCGCGTCCACGCTCTCCGGTCTCGAAACGCTGGGCCGCAGTCGCCCGATCCCCGGCGATCCACGCTGCCTCGGCGAGGACGAGGGCGTCGAGGCCGAAGAGCCCGGGCTCGCGGACGGCGCGGACGAGCCCTTCCGCCTCGTCGATCAGCGCAGCATCTGCGTTCCGCAGGCCCGCGCGCATCGTCGCGAGCGCACGCCCGAGCATCGCGTTGCGCTCCCAGATCGCGTCGAGAGGGGAAGGTTCCGGGCCGGGGCCGGAATCGCCTTCGGTCTGTGCGAATGCCGTCAGCGCGCGGCGCGGCTCCCCGATCTCCAGCAGGGCCCAGCCGTACAGGACCCGATCACGGAACGAGTCCTTGTCCTCGAGCTCTGCGGCGGCTTCCTCGAATCGGCCGGCGCGGTAGAGCAGTCGGCCCAGTCCGCCCGGAATCGCGTTGGGCGACGGGGTGACCGCGGCGTAGCGCTCGAACCGCTCGAGTGCCGTTTCGATTTCGCCTGGGGTGCCGAAGCTCGACCAGAGGGCCGCGTTGCGCGCGACCTGTGGGTGGAAGGGCACGACCTGGGTCAGCTCGTCGAACAGCGGCCCAAGCCTCATCCGGATCTGCTCGAGCTCCTGGCGGATCGGGACGCGTGTGAGCATGGACGCCAGCTTCTCCGGAGCGGCGTCGGGAAACCGGGTGAGGAACGTCGGCAGGTTGTGCCAGAGCGAGTAGTAGAGGCGGTTCGCGCGCTGGGCGAGCCGCGTCGCGAGGATCGTGCGGGCATGCCAGTCACGTGGCGATGCGGTGACGGTCTCCTCGAGCCGCGCATCGAAGGAGTCGTCCTCGAGGCCCGCCTTCGTGCGGTTGTCGTGGACGGCCTCGAGCATCATGCCGATCTGCTCACCCCGGGCTCGGGCCGCGGGGATCGCCCTCTCGACGCGGTCGGCCACCTCGCCGAAGAGCTCGCCGCCGCTCTCGGGGTCTCTTGCATGGACGAGGCGCGCGAGTGCTTCGAACACGAACAGGTCGCTGTCGCCGTGTGGGGTGAGAAGGTCGATCGCCTCGTCGGAACGACCGAGGTTCTCCAGGACGCGTGCATGCAGCGTCACGCGGGGAGCGAGGGGAGCGGCCTGGAACGCGCTCCTCTTGCAGCGGAGCAGCGCCTCTTCGTGACGTCCGAGCGTCTCGAGGATCATCACGGCGCGCAGTTCGATCGACGACGAGTTGTCGCTCGCGCCCCGCCGCGCGTCGAGGACGCGGAGTTGGTCGAGGGCGAGGCTCTCGGAACCGGCATCCGCCGCGGCGCCCGCCAGCTCGAGCCGGTAGATCCACGGGACGGGGTCGCTGTTCAGGACGGCCAGCTCCAGCAGATCCACCGCAATGCGCATCGACTGGCGTTGGTCGGCGACCGTGTTGTGCTCGCGCGCGCGCATCGCTGCTGCGATTCCGGCGAGGAAGCAGTCGAGTGGGTCGCAGTTTCCGGACTCGAACGCCGCGGCGGTTTCAGGAGGGCGGCTGTAGAGCTCGACACCCGTTTCTTCGAGGCGGCGGAGCGCCGGAGACCGCGCGGCGGCCTCGGCATGTTCCGCCAGGAGTTCCCGGGCTGCGGCCGGGCCGGAGGAACTCGCGCGATGGATCGCGAGCACGCCGATCGCGATCGGGTTCCCGGGCGCGAGTTCGAGGGCTTGGCGGAGGGGGCCGTCGGCCGCATCGGGGCGGGCGCGCAGGGTCGTCAGGATTCGTCCGGCGCCGATCAGGTCGTCGACACGGCGGCTGAGCTCGAAGTCCCGCGCCATCCGGATCCGAGGGAGCTGGGCGAAGAGGTAGCCGCCGACCGCGAGCAGGATGGCGGCCGTCACGAGCAGCGCCGCGGCAGCGCGAGCGCGCGCCGGCTCCCGGCGTGCCCAGAGGAGGGCCCGCTCCGCGAGTCCAGGCTTTCGGATGGAGATCGGGCGCTGCCCGCGGACGTTGCGGAGGTCGGCTGCGAACGCGGCGGCCGTCGGATACCGACGGTCCGGCTCGGGCTGGAGGGCGTGGTGGATCACGTGCCCGAGGTGTGGCGGCAGCGGGAGGGATGTCCGCCCGTCGAGCAGGGGAATCCGCCCTCTCTCGACGGTCTCCAGCACGGTTGCGAGTTGCCCCTCCGCCGGTGGCGCGAGGGTCAGGAGCTCGTAGAGCGTGGCTCCGAGCCCGAAAACGTCTGCAGGAGTGCCGATCTGGCCGTCACCGCGCAGCTGCTCGGGCGACGCGTAGACCATCGTTCCGACGAAACCCTGGGCGAGCGTGCGCGTGGCCTCGGCGTCCCGCACGACCCCGAAGTCCGCCAGGTGCGCGTGGCCGTGGTGGTCGATCAGGATGTTGGATGGCTTGACGTCACGGTGGGTCAAACCCGCCACGTGCACGGCCTGCAGCGCGTCGGCGATCTCCGCTCCGATCTGTGCGACCCAGTCCGGGTAGGTCGTTGCCTCCCAGTCGAGCATCTCCGCACCGAGTTCCTGGCGCACGAACCCGAGGTCGGGTGCGCGGTCCGTCGCACGCAGCGCGCGGAGCAGGGCGGCGAGGGTGAGCCCCTCGACCCGTTCCATCACGATCGCCAGCGTGCCGTCGGCTTCGACGACGTTGTGGACGCGGACGACGTTGGGGTGGACGACCCGGGCCATGGCCCGGGCCTCGGTCAGGAACCGCACGCGTGCCGCTTCGTCGAGCGCCATCGTCGCAGGCAGCACCTTGAGGGCGACGTCGTGGTCGAAGCCGCTGTGCCGCGCGCGGAAGACGAGGCCCATGGAACCGCGCCCGATCTCCTCGACCAGCTCGTAGTCACCGATCGCCCAGCCGGCGCGTGCGAGCGGCCGGGCCGCGGCGGCGAGCTGCGCGAGTGTCGCCGGGTCGAGGGCTTCCGTGCGGTCCTGACTGCTCATCGGCTCCGACCGGAGGGATCGGGATCTCCTGGGCCCCACAAGGGTGTGCCGAGGATGCGACGCTGTCCAGGGGAGGGCTGCCCGGTCCCGTCGTTGACAGTGGATCGGGGCGGGTCGATCCTCGGAGGCCATGGCCCACACCCCACCCGGCGAGACGCGTGACAAGGTGTTCCGCTACGTCCGCGACCGGCTGCTCGCGGGCGCCCCGCCGACGGTGCGGGAAGTCCAGGACGCGATGGGGTTCGGAGCGGTCGAGTCTGCGCGGAAGCAGCTCGATGCGCTGGTTGCCGAAGGGCGCCTCCTGAAGGAGCCGGGCCGCGCGCGCAGCTATCGTCTGCCGGAGTCGACCGAAGGCGAGCGTGCCGTTCGGGTGCCGCTGCTCGGCCGCGTCCAGGCTGGCGCGCTGCACGAGGCCATCGAAGACGCGGACGGCTACGTCGTCGTCGAGTCCAGGCATCCCGCCCGCGAGCTGTTCGCGCTGCGCGTCCGGGGCGACAGCATGATCGACGTCGGGATCCACGAGGACGACGTGCTCGTCGTGCGGCGCCAGCCGCGGGCCGAAGTCGGCGACATCGTCGTTGCGCTCGTCGAGGGAGAGGCGACCGTCAAGACGTTCCGCCGGCACCGTGGTCGGGTGGTCCTCGCAGCCGCCAACCCCGCCTACGAACCGCTGGTCTTCGCGCCCGACGAAGTGACGATCCTCGGTCGGGTGGTCGAAGTCAGGCGTCGGCTCTGACGCGCGTCCGGCCCCGCTGGACGCCGCGCAATCCTCGGGGGCGCCGCGCGTGGGCGGCCAGCGGTGAGCCTGCCCAATCGTGCCGGGAAGTTGACTTCGACGGCATCGGTGGGGGAGTCCTTCTCCCTCAACCTCCGGACAGCTCCGCCTCTCCGGATCGTCCGACGCCCGGAGTGGGTGCTTCGCCGGAGCGGCGCGGTGTCTCGCCCGGGACGCCGCTCTCCTCGGTGAGCCTCGCGCGCAGCGTCCGGACGGTGTCGGCCTGGGCGGGATCGCCTGCCAGGTTGTGGAACTGGTCCGGGTCCCGCTCCATGTCGTAGAGCTCGGCGGTGCCGTCGTCCCACGCCAGGTAGGCGAAGCGCGCGGTGCGGACGAGGCGACCTCTTCCATTCCTCGAGAACGCGGCGTCGCGCACCTGTGCTGCGGGATCGTCGAGCACCGGAACGAGACTCTTCCCCTCGACGTGCGCGGGGATCGGTAGCCCCGCGATCTCCGCAAGCGTCGGGTAGATGTCGATCTGCTCGGCCAGGGCGTCCCGGGTCGCCGCGCGGTCGCCCGGACGCGCCACGATCAACGGCACGCGGACCGACTCTTCGTGGAGGCTGAGCTTCTGCCAGAGGTCGTGCTCGCCGAGGTGGTAGCCGTGGTCGGACGTGAACACGACGATCGTGTCGTCGGCATGCCCGTGCTCCTCGAGAGCGTCGAGCAACCGGCCGAACTGATCGTCCATGAACGTGACCGCGGCGCTGTAAGCCTGGATGACCTCACGCTTGCGTGTGGGGTCGGTGAGCCTGGTGCGCTGCGAGGTCAGCGACAGGCCGGCCTTGGGGATGTCGTCCTGGTCCCCGTCCGGGACCTCGGGCGGGTCCATCTCTTCGAGGTCGTGCGCGTCGAAGTAGGCGCTCGGGGCCACGAGCGGAACGTGTGGGCGCACGAACCCGACGGCCAGGAAGAACGGCTCGTCGCCGAAGCCCGCGAGCAGTTCGACGGCCCGGTCCGCGGCGAGCACGTCGGCCTGCTCGGCGCCGTTCCCCTCGGCTCGCACCGCGTAGAACGCGGTCCCGAAGCCGAGGTTGTAGTGGGTGTCCGGCTCGAAGCGGAGGCGCTCGTGGCTCAGGTGCTTCGCTTCGCCCGCGGTCTGCCACTCGGGCGCCCGGACGTTGAAGCGTTCCGTCCACGACGGCGCGTGGTCCGGACCGTCGACGCCCTTCGTGATGTCGCCGGGGACGCGCATGTGGAAGATCTTGGAGACGCGCGCCGTGTGCCATCCGGCTCCGCGGAACAGGCCCGGCAGAGTCGGTCGGTCGCCGAGGACCGACGCGAACTGCTCCACGCTGCCGTTGCCGGTCACCCCGACGTTCGCGGGACGGGCTCCGCTCATCAGCGCCGCACGGGCGGGACCGCAGACCGGGAACTGGGTGTAGGCCCGGGTGAACAGCGTGCCGCGCGCGGCCAGACGGTCGATGGCCTCGGTCCTGCACCACGGGCTGCCGTAGCAGGACAGCGTCTCGGCGGTCAGATCGTCGGCGATCACGAACAGGACGTTCGGGCGCTTCGGGGGCTCCTGCTGGCAGGGGCTGCGGGCGGCGACGAGCGCGACGAGGGCGAGGCAGAGCGCGACGGAGGGACGGGCGTTGGGCAGCACGCACGCATGCTACCTGCCGCGGTCCCGGGCCCTCGGCTGTTGACGGAAGACAAATGTCCACCTACACCGGGTGGCGTGGCACCGCACGCGGTCTCTGTCGATCAGCTCCTCGCCTCGGGGCGTCTCCGCTACGGAGGCTCGGTGGCGCCCCGTGGGCAGGGTGCGCTCCGCACGCCGGCCAACTGGGGCTACGCCGAAGTCGCGGGGCGCTTCGTGGAGCTCTGCGCGCGCGGTGGCAGTGCGAATCTGACCATCGCTGCCGATCTCGTCCGCGATGCCCAGCGGCAGCGTGAGCCCAGCGCGTGGATCTCGCCCGCCTCGTCGTCGTTCCATGCGCCCGACCTGGCCGACATGGGCGTCGATCTCGAGGCGCTCGCCGTGGTCCGCGCGCCGGACATGGCAGGTGCGCTCCGAGCGGCCGACGAACTGCTCCGGTCGGGTGCCTTCGGGATGCTCGTTCTCGATGGCGTCGAGAGCCGGAGCCTGTCGATGGCGGCCCAGGTGCGGCTCGCGAATCTCGCGCAGCAGCACGACGCGGCATTCCTCTGCCTGTGTCGCGAGCCCGTGGTCGGCTCGTTGGCCAGTCTCCGACTCCAGACCTTCCACCGGCGCTGCGGTGA
>JBEAPQ010000042.1:0-4954 GCA_041164325.1 Planctomycetota bacterium
CCCGGGACAAGGGCCGCCGATCCGACGATCGCACCGTCGACGCTTTCGATCGGGCCGCCTCGGCGCGAGGCGACCTCTCCTTGTTCCTTCGAGCAAGACGCGCCCCAGCCTTGAACGAAACCGCCGGACGGAACGCGCCCCGCTCCCGATGCGGGATCAGACGTCCAGGCGCGATGCCGCACACATCTGCGCAGCCACCGCGTCGACCGTGCGGAGCAGCGAGTCGAGCCGCGCGAACTGATCGGTGATGACGATCAGGAATGCGTCTTCGACGCGCTTGATGACCATCTTCCCGTGCGTCGCGTGCACCACGAAGCGATCGATCCCGGACGCCTCGCCCGCTTCGTCGAACGCTCGACGAGTGGTCGACAGCAGGAACGATGCGAGACCCGAAACCACGTCATCGCGGAAGCGGCCGTTGAGCTCGCTCCGGACGATGATCCCGTCGTTGGTGGACAGCGCACAGCCGCGGACGCCCTCGACGTCGCGCAGACCTGCCAGGAGCTCTCCGAGCGTCTTGCCTCCCATCACTCGTCCCTCCCCTGACCGACCGCGAGAGAACCCGCAACCAGCTCCTGGAGCTCGTCGAGGATCACGTCGGTCGGCGCGTTCGGCGCACAGGCGACCGCAGCCAACACCTCGCCGTAGCTGCAGAGGCAGATCCGTTGCCCGTCGGCATCGACGACTCCCTTGTTGAAGCTGCCGATGTCCATGCGGCGCGCTGCGCGCTGGGCCGCCCGCGCCACGACGCGCGAGATCCGGAGGAAGCCGTCCTTGCTGTCGCGGATGTCGCCGCGGACCAAGGCCTTCGAGCCCCGGATGTAGGCCGCCTTGCGGACGCCCTCGAGTCCGGTGACGTGGACCAGGGCCGCACGGGCCCGGTCGAACGCGTTGTCGACCCGGCGTGACGACGCTGCTCCCCGCGCGGCCGGGAACAGCGGTGCCCTCGCCAGTGCACCGCGGCGCTCGACCGCGTGGAACAGGGCTTCGAGATCGTCTTCACCCGAGGGCTCGCCGAGCTCATCGCGCATCGTCTCGACTTCGGCGTCCACCGCTTCGAGTCGGTAGAGCTCGTCGACGTGGCGGCGTGCCATCCGGCAGGCCCCGACGCGGAAGGCCACCTCGGCGAGGAGCCGGTGTGCGACTTCACTGCGGGGCTCTGCTCGGACCAGCTGGCGCAGGTGCCCAACCGCTGCGAGCCCAGCCCTTGCGCTCAGGTCCCGGTAGAACGTCGACAGCCACGCGCGGGCGAGGATCAGGAGCACGCTCGTCTCTGCCGGGAAACGACGCAGGCATTCCTCGCAGGTCTGCTGGACGGACTCGAGGTCCCCGATCTCCAGGTAGATCCCGGCCAGTTCCTGGTAGGTCGCCGCCCGGGCGTGCGTCGTGAGCTGGCCCCGGAGTTCGCGGATCCGCTGGTTGAGGCGCGTCTTGTGCGCGAAACGACGGAGCTTCCGGAGCTCCGCCGACTGCGGGAAGAGAGCCAGGCCCTCGTCGGCCAGCTCGAGCGTTCGCTCGTGCATGCCGAGGTTGATGTAGACCTGACCGAGGTCGATGAACGTCGAGGGCGACGGCGTTTGGCGCACGAGCGCCTCGAGCCGTCTCAGCTCCTTCCAGATCTTCAGCTTCTGGATCAGGTTCATCGCTGCACCTCGCTGCAGCCGCCACCATCGGATTCGGTGCGCAGGTGCCTCTCCCGAGAGCTATCGACCACAGCCGGCATCGAGTTGAGCGAGGGTGTCATCGGAGTCTCAGCACCTCGCCCGACGAAGCGGGCAGGAACACCTCGTGGCCGAGGGCCGCGGGTGGACCGGCAAACGCACCGCCATCCTGGAAGAACCAGGCGGGGGTGAGGTCCGCCGCGGTGAACGCACGCAGCACGTCCTGGTCCGCGCTCTCCGCACGGGTCACCAGCACGGCCTCGAGAGCACCGCCCCCGCCGTCCCGGACCACGGGCCCAGCCAGGATGCGACCGTCGACGGCGACCTCGGCGTCCAGACTTCCTTCGCGGAGGTCCACCGCCAGCACGCGGTGGTCGTGGGTGCGGACGAGCACAGTCCGATCCGCGCGCACGATCTCCTCGGCCATCGCCCCACCCGGGAGCTGGAGTTCCCAGACGGGCTTCGCGGCGCCGGGCCGGACTGCCACGACGCGGCCGTCATCCGTCCCCGCCACGATGGCTCCGTCCGCCTCGAGCACGCCGCAGGTCAGCCCACGACCGACCCGCACACGCTCCGCCACACCGCCCTCGACCGCGTCGATCACCAGGACATGCCCGTCCTCGTGCGCAACGTAGACGAAGCGCCCTTCTGCAACCGGCCGACCGATCGTGCGGCCCACCGACGGCACGAACCACAGCGGGTTCCCGCCCTTGCCCGCGTCGTAGGCGACGAAGCGCCCGCGCTCATCGACGAAGAGGACCCGGTTGGCGTGCACGAGCACGTCGTGGACGGGACGCGCCGTCAGCTGCGTGGACCACAGCTGTTCGCCACGCGTCAGGGAGAGAGCGACGAGCCGCCCCTCGCGCGTCGCGAAGACCGCGACGGCGTGGGTCAGCGCCACGCCCCCGTCGACCTCGTCGAGACCCGGGAGCTGATAGACGGAGCGACGCTCGTCCTCGAGGCGCAAGAGCGCGACCTGCCCACCGCGGAGACCCGCGGCAAGATGGCCCCGGTGAACGCTGAGCGCCCCTCGGACGGGCTCGGCAAACCCCAGGACCGAGGCCGGCACCGCCTCGAGGAGCGCCTCGACGACGGCGTGCTCGCGGACGTCCACGCGGACCCGCGCTGGCACGTATCCGGCCAGGCGCACTTCGACATCCTCGTGCTCGGCATGGCCGAGCTGGACGACACAAGGGGTCCGCAGGACGCGCCCCGTTCCGTCTTCGAGCACGGGCTCGCCGTCGACGTAGATCTCCGCGCCAGCCGGCTGCGTGCGGAACTCGACCGGGATGCGCGCCGCGCGCACCGTCGCCGAGAGTCCGTAGGACCCCACCGCTTCCAGGAGGATGTTCCGGGCCGCTCGCCAGTCGCCGTCCCGCAGAGCCGAGCGGGCCCGGCGATCGAGATCGAACGCGGCGGCCACGTAGGTCCGAAGCCCCTGCAACTCGGTATCGAGCCCCACCTTCTCGGCCCACGCGACGTCTTCGGCCTGACCTTCGGCGTCGACCGATGCGCGCACCTCTTCGCAGCGGCGCAGCGCGCCGTCGAGATCCTCCGCCGCGATCAGCTTGGGGACCTCTTCCCAGGCGCTGCGGTAGTCCGCACGCACGCGCGCGAGGTGCTCGGCGCGCTTCCGGCGCTCGAGCGCCAGCTGCTGGTCACGCCGGAGCTCGAGACTCTCGATACGGGAGACCTCGGCCTCGACGTCCCGCAGCGCGGTGGTCAGCGGGAAGCCCGCGGCAAACGTCCGGTATTCGCCCAGGGCACCGGCGTAGTCCTCGGAGTCCAGGCGTTCCTGCGCGCGCACGTGGACCAACCCCAGTTCGTCGCGAGCGTGCTGGTCGTAGAACCACCAGCCGGTGCCGAGCGCCGAGACCAGGAGGGCCGCGACCGCCGTCCAGACGAGGCTCCGACGCCGACTCCGGCGGCGCTCGTCGAGCACGTACAGCGACCGGATCCGCTCGGCGATGTCCTTGCGGTTCCGATCCAGCATCAGGATCTTCTGCAGGTACTTGATCGCCTCGATCGGCTTCCGCGCCTGCACGAGATCTTCCGCGATCGACTCGTACAGCTCGACGACCCGACGGCTGTCTCCGGCCTTCGTGTGGACGTTGATCAGGCTCTTCTTGAGCTCGATGTCGTAGGGGTTGTCGCGGAGCAGGCGCTCCAACACGCCCCGGACGCGATCCACCTCGCCAACAGCGAGATAGAGATCGACGAGCTCCTTGCCGTGCGTGACCGGGTCGAATCCACGGGTCGCGAGATCGGCGCGGCCGACGGTCAGCTCGACGAGACGCTCGCGGGCTGCGAGGTCGGTCGGCAGGGCTTCGACGACCTGACCCAGGAGATCGACAGCCCGGCGGACGTCACCTTCCGCAGCCGCGGCCTCTGCGAGCCGCTTCAGGTGCTGGCTCGCCTTCTCGAACTCCTGGAGATTCTCGTAGAGCGACGCGGCCTGCTCATGGGCCTCGGGGACTCCGACGCCGAGCTCGATCGCGCGTTCGTAGACGTGGACCGCGTCTTCGACGCGACCTTCCGCCACGCATTCGGCCGCGGCGGATGGGAGGCGTGCAGGCGGCACCGCTTCGATCAGCCCCTCGTCGAGGAGGACGGCCAGCCCCTTGTAGACGAGGAACGGGGGCATCCCCGTGAGCTCGATCAGGCGCGTGACGTTGCGCTTGCCGTCGACGAGCTCGAAGACCGTCAGCGCGACCTCTTCCAACTCATCGTCCGGCCGGGCGCGTCCGGCGAGCTGGAACAGCTCGCGGGGACTCTCGATGCGATCCTCGATGAACGACCACTCGTCGATCCGACGCGCGGCTTCCATGATCAGCATGTCGGTGGCGAACACGAACCGTGGATCGATGTGCCCGTCGCGGCCCTCGATGGACCGCGCACCCTCGAGGAACTCGAACGTGGCCTGATCCCAGGAGAACAGCTCGTAGATCTCCTCCTCCATCTCGGAGCGGAGCATCGCGACGAGGTCCGCGTCCGCGAGATGGCCCGCGTCGATCAGCGCATCGGCGAGCCCGACCCCGGTCGCGACCGCCTGATGGCGGGCATCCCGGACTGCTTCGGCATCGAGGTGGCCGTTGCGCGTCGCACGCCCGATGACCTTGTCGAGCAGGACGTGCTCGTCGAAGTAGGGGCAGAAGCCGCGAGGCTCGAAGTAGAGCGCGCGCCAACCGCGAGGGGAGGTGATGCAGAGCATCCCGACCTTCTGGTTGAGCGCCAGCATCTGGAAGACCTGCGCGAGGTCGACGCTGGCGAGGTCGCCTTTCAGAGCCATGGAA
>JBEAPQ010000043.1:0-2872 GCA_041164325.1 Planctomycetota bacterium
CCACACGACGGTCAGCATCGGCCGCTCGGCGATGCCCACCCAGTCCGCGCTGCGGAACGCCCAGCCGTTGCTGCCGTTGGCGACGATGACCCAGCCGTGGTTGGGGGCGCCGTTCGCCCAGGCCTGGACGCTGGCCGTCACGTCGATCGAGCCGGTCACGCGATCTGCGAACATCCCGACCGAGCTGGCGTCCGCCTGCGCGACGGCCTCGGTTCCGAGCTGGACGCCGTTGCCGAGCGTGTTCCAGGTCGAGGTCTCGGTCCACGGCACGAGCATCCGATGGAAGCTCCCGCCGTCGGGGCTCTGTGCGTTGGCCCCTTCCGACGTCACGGTCAGCCACGCGCCGCGGATCGTCGCGCCGGGCGGAACCTGGCCGGGCGCCGTGCCGACGAGACCGTCGAAGCGCAGCAGGCCCTGGTTGTGGTCCTGGTCGCCGTCGCACCAGACGAGGTCGTCGCTGCCGCGGCTCTGGCCCGGCAACGTGCCGCCCGCCGCGCCGTCGCCGATGTGCGTGTCGACGGTGCCTGCGTAGGCGCCGGCGCCCAGGTCCTGGCCCATGCGGAAGCGCGCGACCTGCCGGCCCGCGAGCTGCGCCCGATGCGCGAGCGGGTCGTAGGCGAGGTCGAAGTTGTGCGCCGGGTCGATGCTGTGGTCGGGGCCCGTGCCCGGCACGAACGTCGGCGACAGGCTGCGCACCTCGATGACCTGGCGACGCGCGTCGAAGCGGAGCGTGCGGAAGAAGCCGTTCCCGCCGTTCGGGTCGCCCTGGTAGTCGGCGAGCATTGCGTGCACGGTCTGGCCGAGGGGCGTCGTGTCGGTCCGCTCGCCGCGGCCGATGACGTGGCCGCAGAGCACGAGGAAGATCTGCGGGAACGGCTCGACGAGCTTGCGGTGGACCTGCTCGCCGTCGTTGTCGCCCGTGCCGTCGCGGGTCGCGCCGCCGCCGCGCCACGACGCCGGCGCGCCGGTGCCGAGGTGTTCGTGGGTCGTCAGGATGGTCGGCAGGTGCGAGTGTGCGGCGAGCACTTCCTGGGCCCAGGCGATGGCTGCGTCGCTCGGGCGCCACTCGAGCGAGAGGTGCAGGAACGTGATCCCCGCGCCCTCGAAGAGCTGGAAGCTGTTGCGACCATCCGCCGACGCGCCGCCGAACCAGGGTCGTCCCTGGTAGCGCTGCGGTCCGAACCAGCGGACGTATTCGACGGTCGACGCCTTGTCACCGACGACGTCCATGTCGTGGTTGCCGAGCGCGACGTTGTGGGGGACGGCGCCGTCCAGCCGGTCGATCGCCTGATCGGCACGCACCCACTCGTCGGGGTAGCGCGCGCCGCTCTGCACGACGTCGCCGACCTGGACCGCAAACCTGACCTGGTCGCGGTTGCGCACCACCCAGTCCGTCTGCCCGGCGAAGTGGAAGAACAGCTCGGGACGCTGCGCGTAGAACTGCGTGTCGGGAAGCATCGCGAGGACGAACGGCGCCAGCGGGTCCGGCATCGAGACGCTGACGCCCTGGCTCAACCCGACCGGCAGGCCCGTGCCGTTCGCAACCACGCCCTGGAGGTGCACCGATGCCCCAGCAGGCAACAGCGACGTGGGCAGCACGACGCTCCCGTCGATCCCGAGCCCGGCCATCACGTCCGGCGCCACCAGCAGCTCACACCCCGGCAGCCCGAACCCATCCAACCGCAGCGGCAGCCGCGTCGCCCCCCAAGTCGTCCGCGACGTTCCGACCAAGAGCGCAACGCCCCGCGCCCCCGGCCCCGCCAACACGAACGCCCGCGTATCGACTCCCGGCCCCGGCCGCGGCGCCACGATCAGCGCCGGCGGCACCCCCGTTCCCACATCACACCCCCGCCCGAACGACTCGACCTGCGCGACCGCAGGACCGACCAAGAGCGCCATCGCCACCAGCCTGGATCCGAACATCGGCGGCTGGATAGCGGCCGCGCATCAAGGCTGTGGCAAGGGGGCGCTGGGATTCACGAGGGTCGGTCGACGGCCGTTCACGGCACCGTGACCCGCACCGCGTTCGACGTGAACCACCGCGCCACGCCGTCCGCGCCGACGACGGCGTGCATGTGCTGGACGCGGAAGGTCCCGGGCTGGCGAGCGAGGGAGAACGTGAGTTCCGACGACGTCTCGCCGGCCGGGATCGGGGCGAGGATCGGGATCAGCGTGTCGGTCAGCAGGAGGCAGCCGGTGGGGGGGATCGGAAGCTGCGGGTTGCTCGCGCCGAGGACGAAGAAGCCGAAAGGCGTCGGCGTGACGCCGCTCGCGCGGAGCGAGAACTGGAGCCGCTGTGCAGACTCATGGACGGCCGCGTCGAGCGTGCCTCCGCACGGCGTGCCTTCGGTGTCGAGAAGCGCAGCGTCGGTCTCGCGGAAGCTGATCGTGAAGTCGAGTTCCTGGTCCGCCTGCCCGAACCGCGTATCGACTTCGACGTAGGCGGTGACGCGCACGCGGACAGGTGACGGTCCGAGCAGGGTCTGCAACAGGTACCGCGAGACGCCGGCCGGGCTGACGAAGTCCGTGGTGCCGTCCGCGCGGACGTCGACTTCGATCGTTGCGCGGGACTCGCCGGCGTCCGCGGATCGGCGCCCTTGGACGAGGAAGGCTCCCGGCACCGGTAGGGGGGACGAGAACGCGAAGTCGAGCGTCAGCGTGGCAACGCTCTCGACCACGCTGCCGGCCGCAGAGGCGTTCCCGCGGATGCGGTAGCCGCCGACGACGGGCTGGACGCGCAGTCTGCTGGCGCCACCCTGCTGCGGCGTGCCGCCCAGCGCCGCGATCTCGGTTCCGCTCGCGGGCAGCCGACCCGGCGTCGCGTCCGCGCGGCCGAGGACGCGCGGCGGAACGAGTTCGGCCACCTGAGCGT
>JBEAPQ010000044.1:0-8272 GCA_041164325.1 Planctomycetota bacterium
GGTCTTCCAACGCCACGACCGGGTAGGTGCCCGGGCGCGGGTTCGTCAGGCCTTCGCGGTGGACGAGCTCGACCTGGTAGCGGTCCATCGACGTGACCGTGAATCGCCCCTCGAACGCCTGGCCGACGCCCGAGTCATCGATGAGCTCGATCGGAGTCAGCTCCAGAGGAGCGTCGCTGTCGAGGAAGTGGAGCGCCGCCCGTTCGACCGGCGTCGTCGCGCGGACGACGACCCGCACTTCGGTGCCGATCAGGGCTTCGACGGCACCTCCCCGCTGGCTCGCCGGGGCGAGCCCGGTGTAGGCGGGGTAGGTCAGCTCCGTCTCGATCGTGCCGACGAGCGGCGGGTCGATCGTCCGGACGAAGACCTCGAGATCGCCCCGCGGATCGTCGCCGCCCCGCGCGTGGAACGAGAAGTCGCTCTGCACGCGGCGGAAGACGTGACGGAACCGCTCGCCGGGACGTTGGGCCATGGCGACCTCCGGGGGGAGGCCACGTCCGCCGGCGACGACCAGGAACGCTTCGCGCGGGATCACGCCCTCGGCGCGCACGAGCACCGGCAGGTCCGCACCCGTCGAGATCCGCACCTCGGCCGTGCCTTCGCCGCGCGTGATGCGGAACGCCGCGTCGTCTTCGGGCAGCTCGATGAACAGCTGGGTCCGGCGCGGGTATTCCGCAGCGAGGCCGAGCGAGCGGAGCACGAAGACGCGGAACGCCTCACCCTGCGTGATGCCGAGCGCCGCGAGGCTGATCGCGCCGGCGAGGGCGATCGACCAGACGCGCACCGTGCGGCGCGGCGTCAGGATCTCACCGATGGGCAGCGTCCGGATCCGCGCGGCCGCTTCCTCGACCACGCGCGCGACCATGTCCGCCGATTGGTCGCGCAGCGCGCCCGGCGGGGCGTCGGCGGCAAGCGAACCCTTCAGCTCGTGCGCGGTGACCAGCTGCTCGCGGAGCTCGGGGAACCGGCGTTCGATGGCGATCGCAACGTCGTCACGTCCGAACGCCCGGCGCAGCGGGTAGCGGAGTCGGCGCTCGACGCCCAGGCCGACGTAGGTCAGGCCGACGAGGGTGGTGATCACGCGGACCGGAGCCGGCAGTTCCAGCACCCGGTCCAACCCGTAGTAGAGGCAGAGACCGATCGCCGCCGCGGCAACGACCCAGCCGAAGCCGTGAACCAGGAATCGACGGCGGATGCGTGCGAGCTGCTCGGCGAGGACCGCGTCGATCTCTTGGGACCAGGCGCGGAGCGCGGGTTGGCTTGGGTCGCTCCTCAAGGCTTCGGGTGCTCGCTCGATCGATGGTGTGGAAGGGTGTGGGGCGCGGCTGCGCTCACCGCTGGAAGATCGGCAGATACTGGTAGGGGATCTGCAGGATCAGGGTCGCGACCGCGGTCGAGAACGACTCGCCGGGTCCGACGTGGCAGGGCCACGAGCCGTCGCTCTTCTGCATGTCGAGGAGCAGGTTCCGCAGCACGCGGAAGTAGCCCGGCCAGCGGTTGCCGCCCGCCGTGTAGTAGGCCTGCACTGCGTAGTAGTGGCCGTAGTAGAAGAAGTAGTGCCCGGCGTAGTAGCGGTTGAAGTCGGGCATCTGCGTCTCGAGGTAGTCGAACGCGTCCTCGATGATCGGGTCGTCGTAGATGCCCGCGGCGTGCAGCGTGGTCACGCCCGCGGCGGTCAGCGGGAACGTCGCGCGGCTCTGGCCGCGGAGCTGGTAGCGGAACGCACCGCCTTCGTTGTAGGGCGAGTAGATCTGGAACGACGAACCCCCGTCCCCGCGCCGGACGGCGCTGCGCCGGACGTAGACCTCGGCGTCACGGACCGTCCGCGCGGGCACCGCGATGCCGACGTTGCGCGCGGAGCGGAGTGCGAGCACCTGGCAGACGGTGATCGACATGTCCGACTCGCGGGCGAACGGCTTGTAGCGCCAGCCGCCCTCACGGTTCTGCGAGTCGACGATGATGTTGACCGCCGACTGGAGCGCCCGACGCACGTCGGCGCGCTGGGTCATGCCGTAGACCTCGGCCAGGAACAGCGTCGCGAACGCATGGCTGTACATCCGCGACGACCGGTCCTGGATGAAGCCGTCTTCGCCGATGCAGCGGAGGATGTAGCTGATCCCGCGGTCGACCACCTGGCCGTGGGGCCCGCGGCCCGGAAGGTGTCCGCCCGCCAGGAAGCTCATCAGGCACAGCGCCGTGACCCCGACGTGGGGCGCGTTGGCCTCCAGCACGCGGTAGTCCGTGTTGAGCTTGAAGCCGACGTCCTGGCTCCAGTAGCCGTCCGGATGCTGGCGGGCGGCGAGGAAGGTCAGGCCGCGATCGACGGCCTCGCGGACCTCGGCCGTGATCCACTCCTCGTTGGAGGAAGCGCCCGCACTCCGGCGCTGGGCCTGGACGGACGGCGTCGCCAAGAGGGCGAGCCCCAGTCCGACGAGAGGTGCGAGGAACGCTCGGGTTGCGCGGTTCATTCTCGGTCGCCCAGCACGCGGATCGAATCGAGGGTCTTCACGACCAGGTGGCGCCCGTGGGCGTGGAAACTGGCGTGCGACGGCACGTCCAGTGTAAGGAGGCTTTCGCCACCGGGTAAGGCGCCCGCCGTCCCGCCGGAAGCGAGGTCGAACACCAGCACCCGAGGCGATGCGCCGCGAGAACGTGCGCACGGCACGAGCAGGTAGCCGTCGCCGACCAGCGGGTCGCGGGCGATCCGGTCGACGCGACCGATCTCGGGCTGGAATCGCGGTCCGTCCGGAGCGACGGACACGGCCGTCACGCGAGCCGTCCCGGCCACGTCCGTGACGACCACCACCGGCGGTGGGGCCTCGGGGTGTGGGAATCGGTCCCAATTCCGGACGGCAGCCCCGGTGCCGAACTCGAACTCCGCCTCTGCCACCCCGTCCGCCCCGAGGACCACGAGCCGGGACCGGACGGCACCCTTCTCGAACGCCACGACGCGTCCGTCGCGGAGACCGGCACGCTGGAACGAGCAACCCGGAAGGCTCTCGTGACGCCAGACCGTCCGTCCTGTGCCGCGCTCGACGGCGACGAGCCGCGATCGATCTTCCGGATTGCCGAGGTCGGCGGGCAGGTAGATGTGGGCTGCGTCCGCGAAGATCGAGCCGCGGAAGGTCGGGTCCTGGAGGCGGCGTCCCTCGGCGACGCCGAGCGCGTCGAGGGTCTCGACGCGGAGCGGCGTCGTCTCGACGAGGGTGCCCGTCAGCGCGTCGAGTGCGTCGACCGCCGGGGCCTCCGGACCATCCGTGCGCAGGCGCAGGATCTGTCCGGCTTGCAGCACCGGCACGAGCGGCGCGCCGTCCCCGACGAGACGCGTCGTGTGGAGCACGCTTCCGGAGCGGGGCTCGACGCCGAGAAGTCGGCCGCCCGCGCCGCGGCCGGCGTCGTCGAACGCGTAGAGGAGCAGCAGGCCCTCCGCGGTTCCGAGTGCGGTCAGGCTGCCCGGATGGTCGCCGGGCAGCGTCCAGAGCTCCTCGCGGCGGGTCAGGTCGAAGCCGAACGCGCGCTGCGCATCGACGACGACCGCCACGTCACCGCAGAGCAGCACGCGGCCATCGAGGGCGCCGCGGATCGTGGCCAAGCCGAGCTCCCGGTCGGCATCCGTCGCGCCGGCGTCGAGGCTGTAGAAGCGGAGTTCGCCCTCGGCGGGGGAGATCGCGAGCGGCAGCGCTGCAGGTTCCGGGAATCCGTCGGCGACCTGGACCGGTACGAAATCCTGGGGTGCCCGCGATGGACCCGGTTCCAGTTCGAGGACCGTCGTCCGGGGCAGGCGGGGACGGGCGTTGGCGGGTCCCGGCGGGGCCTCGAGTCCTCGGAGGGCATCGGCCAGCGATGCGCCCCGGTCGGCGGGGAAGTCCGACGTCCGGTCGCCGAAGCGTTCGACCAGTCGGCGCGCCACGGCGTGCGCGAGCGCAGGGTTGCCCCCGCGCTGTGCGGCTGCGACCAGTCGGCGGAGTGCGCCCGCCGGAGCTTCGAGCCCCTCGGTCACGGCGGCGAACACTTCGGTGAACCGTCGGAAGTCGCCCGCTGCGAGCGCGACGTCGAGCAGACGGTCGGTCGCGGAGGACGCGGCCCGTGTCCTCGGGTAGCGCAGCGCGAGCGCGCGCAGCGCGTCGGTGTCGTCGTCGGCGAGTGCGAGCGCGATGCGGGCCTCGGACTCGATCGCAGCGAGGACCTCTTCACCGAACTCCGCGACCAGGGCGTCGAGAGCGCTGCGCGCGCGTGCGGCGGCGCTTCGTTCGCCGAAGCGCGCGTCCCCGTGTCGCTCGGCAAAGCGCTGCAGCGCGAGCGCACGAACCGAGGGTGTCTCGTCGACGTCGATCCGCAGCCAGTCGGCCAGGATCGCGGCGGTCGTCCGGCCGTACTCCGGGAAGACCATCGACTCCTCAGGGAAGCGTTCCGCGAGCTGGAAGAGCTCCGTGCGGAAGGCCTCCTCGGAACCGAAGCTGCGGCGCAACAGCTCGGTCTGGGCGCGAAGCCAGTGCGAGGGAGTCGTCGCGCGTTCCCGCGCCTTGCGGAGCAGTTCCCGCGCCGTGGCGTCGTCCGGCGCGGCGCGCGCCCGGTCCATCGTGAGCCGGAACAGGCCGTCGGCGAGCTGCTCGTGCACGGGGGAGCCTGCGCCGAGCCCGCGCCGTGCTGCGGCTTCGAGTCCGCGCGCCAGCAGGGTCTCGACGGCGTTCGGGTCATCCTCGCCGCGCGCCATCAACAGCCGGGCGAGGTGCAGCACGCGGTCCGGCTCCGGGTCGTCCCCACGGACGTCCCGACGCGCCGCGGCGATCAGCGCCTCGACGTCGGCGAAGACCTGGAGCTGGGTGCGCCCGATCGCGGTGACGATGCCATCGACGAGCAGCAGGTTGCCGGTGCCCTTGCCGCCCAGGGTCCAGTCGCCCATCCGCGGGTCGCGGTCGCCGTTCGCGTCGAGGATGCGCAGCCCGCCGTCGGAGCCGACGAAGTAGATGCGATCGGCGGCCAGCGCGCCGCGGGGGATCGCCGTCGAGCGGTAGTGGTCCTCTCCGAGGCTCTCTGGACTCGCGATGAGCCGGACCTTCGGGCGCTCTCCCGGATCGGGGCGCGCCCGGACCGCCATCACGCCGAGGCCGGCGAAGACGAACTCGTCGCCGAGCGGGCCGAGGAGCCAACGCACGAGCAGGTCGGGCCGCGGGTCGTAGGGGAGCTGCCACAGGATCTCGCCCGTCGCGACGTCGAGACCGAGCGCGAACTCGGAGTCGAGCGGGGTCGTCGCGAGAACGCCCTGGTGGATCGCGATCGGATTGTTGGCGAAGAAGACCGGGCGACGCTCCTGGTTGCGGAGTTGCGTCCGGGGCAGGGGGATCACCGGGTAGGCAGACAGCCAGCGGAGTTCGCCGTCGTCTGCCTGGATCGCGTAGCAGAGCCCCAGATTCGACGTCCCGTAGAGCACGCCGTCGTGCAGCGCGATCGGTCCCGACGTGAACTCCTGCCGGGCGTTGCCGAACATGTTCACTTCCTGCTGGCTGCTGCAGATCAGCCTGCGCCAGCGGGGCTCGCCGGTGTGGAGGTCGTAGGCCGACACGTAGTAGGCGATCGCCCCGGTCGGGTCGTGCGTCGGCACGTAGACCGTGTCCCCGTGCACCAGCGGCGCGCTGCAGGCTTCGTGTCCGTAGAAGCGGCTCGACCTCGGGCCGCCCGCGTAGTCCCAGTGTGCCCAGAGCCGCTTGCCGGTCGCGCGATCGAACGCGAAGAGTCTGCGCGAGGGGATCTTCTGCAGGATCGGGATCACGTCCCGGTAGAGCTGCGTCTGGTCGGCGCCGATGACGTTGTTGGGGACCTGGAGCGCGGCGACGACGATCCGGTCGGACAGCGCGCAGGAGAGGATGGTGTCGGGGTTGATCGCGCCGCGTGCTTCGACGACGTCACTGCTGTCGACCATCGGGCCGGGCGCGTCCCACATGACGCGTCGGCCGATCGGATCGACGGCCCGCACCGAGTGCCCGTCCTGGAAGTAGATCCCGCGTGCATCGCCCGTCGCGTGCATCGGGAAGTCGTTGAACTCGAAGCCGTCGGCTCGGACCGGGAGTCGGTAGGGTTCTTCCTGCCGTCCGATCGGCGGCGTCATCGCCCGCGATCCGTCGTAGCCGCCGCCGTAGGCCGTCCAGCCGGGCGTGGCGACAGCGGGGAGAGCCGGGACGATCTCGGCCTGCGTGGGCGTGGTCGCCCGGGTGACCCCGAGGCTGGCGCGGGCCAGGAGTTCGGCGACCTCGGCGCGACGGATCACGACTTCGCGACGCGGGTCGTCCGCAGGCATCGCATCGAGTGCCGTGCGGAACCAGGCCTGGGCCGTGACGCCGTCGCCGTCGATGAGACCCAGGTCCCCGAGGCGGAGCCGCGCGGACAGTCCGCGTGCCGAGGCGGGGAACTGCCCGGCCAGAAAGGCGAGATCCTCGTCGGACAGATCGGCGAGTGGCGTGTCGTAGGCGCGGCCCGCCTCTCGTCGGCAGAGTCTCTCGTAGGCGGCGCGCCCCGCTTCCGGGAGATCGCGGAGCGTCTCGATCGTCGCGGTGCGGATGCCGGTCCAGCGATCGCGGGTGCCGAGGCGGGGCACGACGCCGCGGGATCCGTTCCGCAGCAGGCGGTGGAGGCGTTCGACGGCGGCTTCGTAGCGTCGCTCGTCGATCTCCCGGCGGGCCTCCTGCCATTCGGCGATGTCGTCCTGGGACCGGGGCAGGCTGAACAGGCCCTCGGTCGGGCCCGCGTCGAGCGGGTCCTGGGCGAGGAGGGGGGCCGTGGCCCACGCCAGGACCAGGGCCCACCCCGCGCTTCGCAGCGTTCCTGCTGGGTTCATGCGCATGTCCTCGGACTTGGTCGACGGATTCGTGCCCATGCCTCGATCGGACCCCACGATCTCAGACCAACCTCGCGCGCTTCCGCAGGATCCACTCGGCTCCCAAGACGGTCAGCAGGGCCACCAGACTCCAGAGGCTGTCCCACACGGGGTGCGTCGAGCGGTCGACCTCGGTCTCGAAGCCGCGCCGTGCGTTCAGCGGCTCGGTCAATTGCCCTGCGTCTGCGAGGAAGACGTGCTGTCCGTCCTTCGAGCGCGACGCGATCCGCGCGAGGGCGTCCCGGTCCTGGCTCGAGTCCGCGATCTCGGCGTCGGGGATCTGCACCAGCACATCCTCCCGTGCGAGGACCTCGGCGCCGGGGTTGTCGCCGTCGAACACGAGGAAGCTGTAGCTGCCCGGCTCGTCGAGCGTGAAGCGGCCTTCGTAGCTGCCCGGCTCGGCCGTCAGCGGTCGAAGCAGGCGCCGCTCCGGGCTGTCGCCCGCGCTGCGGAGGAACACCGCGAACTGGTCCTGGATCAGCGGCTGGAACTCGGAGTCCTCCGCCAGGGCCGTCACGGTGACCTGGCCGCCCGTGTCGATGGTGGCCCGATCGACGCGGAGCGCGACCCTGGAATCCCGGCGCGCGAGGCGGCCGCTGGCCAGATGGCGGACCACGTTGCGCCAGAACCGGTCGTGCCACTTCTCGCCGTAGGGATTGCGCCAGCGCCAGCTCTCGTCGGTCGCCAGGAAGAACGTATGCCCGCGCGGGTAGTAGCTGGTCGCAGCGATCACGCGCTGCCCGTAGCGGTTGCGATCCTCCGGGTGGCGGAGCAGCACCTGCGCGCCGGCCTTCGCCTGCTGGACTGGGTAGTAGAGGCTGAGCGGGCGGAAGCCGCGCTGCCAGAGGGCCGCGTTGTTCTCGGGCTCGCGACGCAGCAGCACGATGTCGTGCGGGTTGGCCGGGTCCTCCAGCTGCGGGAGGAACTCGCGGTTCCGTTCGAGGAGGCGCGCATCTTCGCGCGGCTCGAGCACCACGGGCAGCAGGTCCTCGAGCGGCGTGCCGCGGTAGCTCTCGGGCATGGCCTGCTCGCCCCACAGGAAGCCGACGCCACCGCCCGACTCGACGAACTCGACGAGGAGCTGGAGCCAGGCGGAGACCTGCTCCTCGGTCGGCGCGATCCGCTCGGGCGGCACGTCGCCGAGCAGGATCACCTGGTACTGCATCAGCTCCTCGCGCGAGCGCGGGATGTCCCGCAGCGGCTCGAGCTCGTCGCTGTGCTCCTGGGGGAAAGACTTGCTCGCGTCGCACAGGTAGCACTGGGCGACGATGCTCGGGTCGACGCGGAGCAGCGCGTTCTTGATGTAGCGGTAGTCCCAGCGCGGCAGGTCGTCGATGTAGAGGACCCGGATCTTCTGGTCGTCGACGCGGAGGAAGCGGATCGCCGTGTTGTCGTCGAAGC
>JBEAPQ010000045.1:0-4028 GCA_041164325.1 Planctomycetota bacterium
GGCGCGTCCATCGGCCAGTGCACCGTGTAGTGCCAGAGCGCCGCGAAGAACGGCGCGTCGTCGTCCCGCTCCGCGTGCTCGGCGAGGTAGGCGCGCACCTCTTCGCCGATCCGGTAGGGCAGGTACTCCCCTTCCGCCTTCGACTCGAGGCCAGGGAACTTGTAGGGCGCGAAGAACGAGCGGCCGGGGCCGCCCCAACCGTTCCCGCCGACGTTGCGTTCGAAGCCCTGGCGGTCGGGGAACCAGTCGGCCTGGTCGTCTCCCTTCTGCGGGGCCAGGTGCCACTTGCCGAAGAACGCCGTCCGGTAGCCGCCGTCCCGGAGCCGTTCGGCCAGCGTCACCTCGTCGAGCGCGAGCCGATCCTCGCAGTCGGCGGGCAGCAGGGTCGGGTTGTCGGGCGTGAAGCGAGCCTGGTCCGGCAGGTGATTCGTGATGCCGAGCCGTGCCGGCGTCTTGCCGGTCATGATCGAGGCGCGCGTCGGCGAGCAGACCGGCGCCGCGGCGTAGGCGTCCGTGAAGCGCATGCCTTGGGCGGCGAACGCGTCGATCCGCGGCGTGTCGACCCGCGCGTTGCCGTAGCAGCCGAGGTCGGTCCACCCCATGTCATCGACGAGGATCAGCAGGATGTTCGGCCGCTTGGCCAGGGGCGCGTCCGAAGGCACCACAGCACAGCCGCCGAGGAGCGCGAGCGCGGACGCCGGGAACCAGAGAGCAGGTCGCATCCCCCGAGCCTAAGGCGCGCGGCCCGATCCCCGGAGCACGGAGCCGCGGCGGCGGAGTTCAGGCGAGGATGCCGGTCAAGACGCGGCCCGCCACGTCGGTGAGCCGGCGCTCGAGTCCGCCGTGGTAGTACGTCAGCCGCTCGTGGTCGAGACCGAGCAGGTAGAGGATCGTCGCGTGCAGATCGTGGACGTCACAGACGTCCCGCACCGCGCGGTGCCCGAACTCGTCCGTCTCCCCGTAGCTGAAGCCGCGCTTGACCCCGGCACCTGTCATCCACGCCGTGAAGCCGTCCGGGTTGTGGTCGCGTCCCGAGGCGCCCGCCTGGAACGTCGGCATCCGCCCGAACTCCGTCGTGAACACGACGAGCGTCTCCGCGAGCAGCCCCCGCCGGTCCAGGTCGCGGACTAGAGCGGCCGCTGGCTGGTCGAGGATCTCGGCGTGGCCCGGATACTGCTGCGCCAGGTGCTTGTGCCCGTCCCAGTTGCCGACGCCCTCTCCCATCGCGTAGGCGCCGTTGAACAGCTGGACGAAGCGGACGCCCTTCTCGAGCAGCCGCCGCGCGAGGATGCAGTTGCGCGCGAAACCCGCCTTGTGCGGGTTCGGTGAGTCGACGCCGTACATCGCGAGCGTCGCGGCCGACTCGGTCGACAGGTCGGCCACCTCGGGCACGCTGACCTGCATCCGTGCGGCGAGCTCGTAGCTCTGGATGCGCGCCGCGAGCTCGACGTCCCCGGGGTAGGACTCCGCGTGCCGACGATCGAGCAGCTGCAGCAGGCGGCGCGACGCTTCGTCCCGGGCCTGGGGAATCGCCGCGGGTCGCTCGAGGTGCGCGATGCCGCGGGAGGCCGACCACGGAGTGCCCTGGAAGACCGCGGGCAGGAAGCCCGGCCCCCAGTTGTTGGCGCTCGACTGCGGCACGCCCCGCGGGTCCGGGATCGCGACGAACGCCGGCAGATCGGCGTTCTCGCTGCCGAGCGCGTAGCTCGCCCAGGCTCCCATCGATGGAAACCCGTCGAGCGTGAACCCGGTCGACATGAAGTTCTCGCCGGGCCCGTGCGTGCTCGTCTTCGACGTCAGCGAGTGGAGGAAGCAGAAATCGTCGACCAGCCCGCCCAGGTGGGGGAGGAGGTCGCTCACATGCTTGCCGCTCTCGCCGCGCGGCCGGAACGTCCACGGGCTCTTCTGCAGATTGCCCTGCTTGCCCTGGAACGTGACCAGATCGTCGGCGCCCGGCATCGGCGTGCCGTCGTGGCGGACCAGCGCCGGCTTGTGGTCGAACGTGTCGACCTGGCTCAGCGCGCCCGAGCAGAACACGACGAGGACATTCTTGGCCCGCGGCGCGAAGTGCGGCGCCCGCGCGCGGTGCGGGGCCGCCGGGTCGATCGCGGGCCGCGCCGGATCCTGGAGACGACCGTCCGCACGCAGCAGATCGGCGAGGGCGATCGCGCCGAGCCCTGTTCCCGAGCGCGCGAAGAACCCCCGCCGGTCGAGCAGGAAAGACCCTCGGGGACCCTCTCCCCCTGCCGGTGCGGAACGAGCCTTCATGGCACGAACAGGAACTCGCTCGTGTTGAAGAGGGTCCGGCAGAGCTCCGCCAGTCCGTGCGCGCGCACGAGCTCCACCGACGCGTCGCGCTCCTCGTCGGCCGGCGACCGCAAGAGCGTCCGCTGGAAAGCGGCGTCCACCTGGAGCGGGATGTCGCGGGCCTCCTCTTCGATGGAAGACGCCATCGCGGCCGCGCGCCCGAGCACGAACGGACTGTTCCGCAGCGCGAGTGCCTGCAGCGCCGTCGTCGAGCGCCCGCGTGCCGGCGCTGACTGACCGCCATCCGGACAGTCGAAGACCCCGAACGTCGGGTCCCGCTCCATGCGAACGCGCCGCGCGTAGACCATGCGCCGGAACGTGTCCTCACCGAACGCGGTCTTGGGCTCGTAGACGCGGACGTAGTTGTCGTTCGGTGCGAAGACGTCGAAGCCCGGCCCGCCACGCGCCGTCACGTCGAGCTCGCCGCTCGCCTGGAGGATCGCGTCGCGGATCGACTCGGCGGCCGCGCGCCGCGGCGGGAACCGCCACAGCCACCGCGTGCCCGGGTCGCGCGCGTACGCATCCGCCCGCGGCGTGCTGGCCTGCTGCCACGTGGCGGAGAGCACGATGCGCCGGTGCAGGCGCTTCACCGACCACCCGTCGGCGACGAAGCCGGCCGCGAGCGCGTCGAGCAGTTCCGGATGTGTCGGAGGCACGCCGTTGCGCCCGAAGTCGTTGGGCGTGGCGACGAGGCCCGTGCCGAAGTGCTGCTGCCAGATGCGGTTGACGGCGACGCGCGCCGTGCGCGGGTGATCGGGGCGCGTGACCCATGCGGCGAGCGCCTCACGCCGCTCCTGCTCGGGCGTGTCCGCAGCGAGGCGCAGCGGACCGTAGAGCGCGAGCGCGCCGGGCTCGACCTGCTCGCGGGGTGACATCGGGTCCCCGCGGTGCATCCGGTGGGTCGGGCCCGGCTCTTCGAAGCGACCGGCGTAGGCCGACGGCGCTTCGCGCAGTGCGGATCGCTCCGCGGCGAGTCTCTGCCGCTTCTCGAGCATCGACGCGCGCGCCGGACCGTCGATGTGCTGCACGTCTTCGACGCCGCGCGGATGCCGGTCGGCGCCGGACGCCACGACGGACCATGCGTCGGGCCCGGTCTGCACTTCGATGCGATACACCGTCGCCAACCGATCCTGGAACCGCCCGTCCCGGTCGCGCGCCCACTCGACGCGATCGACCCAGGCCGGCTCGGCGAACGTGATCTCGAACGACCCCGCGCCCTTCTCGTTCGAGATCCAGCTGCGCGGATTGCCTTCCTCACCGTCGTTCAGATGCGCGACCTGGTGGATCGCGTAGCCCGGCAACACGCTCGATGCGCGGGCCGTGGCCCCGTGGACCGCCGACGCAACGTTGCGGGTCGAGCCCGCTGCGAAGGCCGACAGCTCGTCGATGCAGGGTTCCGCACCATCGACCGTGGCCACGATCGTCATCCGGACGGCGAGCGCGCGCACCGGTGCGAAGCGCTCCACGTTGCGGCGCGGATCGACGGCCGCGCGATGGGGTGTCGTGGCACCCGGATCGGCGAGCGGCTCCGCGGAAGCAAGCTCGAGGTCGAGTGCAGAGATCTCCGCGGCGAGAGCACTCTGCCGCGCCTGCACATCTGCATCGGCAGTCCGCGGGATGGCCCGGTCCCCGTGCCGGACGCCCGCAAGGACCGCTTCGACGGCGTAGTACTCGCGCTGTGCGATCGGATCGAACTTGTGGTCGTGGCACCGCGCACAGCC
>JBEAPQ010000046.1:0-6621 GCA_041164325.1 Planctomycetota bacterium
CGCCGGGATCAACCGCTCGAGTTCGGCCTCGATGGCCGGCTGATGAAGCGCCGCAAACGCGAGGAAGCGGGAGCCGACCTGCGCAGGCTGCTGGACCGGGCCCGTCACGACACCACCGCGAAGGCCCGAGCCGACGTCCGCGAGACAGGCCGGTCGAAGCCGACGCACACTCCACCACCGTCAGAATGAGCCACACCGTCAGACCGAGTCACACGGCCAGACTGAGTCACACCGTCAGACTGCGCGTCGGTCATCGTCGCTCCACCACGAAGCCGAGCATCGCGTCCAACGCCTGCTCGGGAGCCACGCCCGGCAGCAGGATGCGGTAGCCGGACGCCGGGATCTTGGTCTCGCCTCCTCGACGACGCAAGACGCCGTCCTCGAGCAAGAGCGCGACGACGCCCGCCGCACGATCGACTTCCACGCCGAGCCGCACCGCACTCGCCGTCCGATCGAGCAGGCGCGCGCCGTCGAACCCGTGCAGCGTGGCGTCGAGGAATCGCCCATCCCGCACGGTGCGGAATCCACCCAGCGCGTAGCGCACCTCGGTGTCCGCGGACTCCAGGAGTCCGTCGATGCGCTGACGCCAACGCTCACGCGTCGACAGGTCGAGCACCTCGCCCTCGGCGACCCGCGCCGCATCGTCCGGGTAGGCCCCGACAGCTCGGACGAGGTACGGGATGCGCTGCTCCCACGAAGGGCCGTCGACTTCACGGAGCTCGATCGACGCACCCTCCTCGCCGAACGCCCGGAGTTCGCCGTCCTCGACCGCCTGACCGTCGCGAAGCGACAGCACCGCCGCTCCGCTCTCGCGATCGAGCTCGATCGACAGGCGCTCCGCGCGGTAGTAGGTCACGCGCCGACCGAAGTCGCGGGTCTCGACGAGCTCGACGTCGTGGAGCGCCCCGTCCTCCAGCGCACGCGCCTGGATCACACGGAAGCCTTCGTATCCGTCCGCGAGCAGCAGGTCTTCGAGAGCACGCACGGCGAGACGCACGCCCTCCGGCATCGGCTTGCCCGCCGCGATGCGCCGCTGCTCGAGCTCGGCGCGGAGGGCCTCGAGCTCGGCACGACGCGCAGCGACCGCTTGGTTGACGGACTCGGCACGCGCCAGCGCAGCAGCGATCTCGCGCTCGAGGAATCCGATCCGGACCTCGCGCGAGGCCAGCTGTTGGCGCAGCTCCGCCTCCCGGGTCGACGCGCTCTCGAGCTCCGCCTGCAGACCCTGCTGCTGGGCAGCCGCAGCGACAGCCTCCCGCCGCGCCGCCCCGAGCTGGGATTCGAGCAGGGAGCCATGCTCTCCCAGCCGCCGCGCCTCGCTCAGAGACAAGACCACGAGAGCCGTGAGGCCGACGGCCAGGACGGGCCCCGAGCTGCGCCGCACTCTGGTCGCCACGACGGAAGAACGATCCACGGTCAACTCGGACGTCGGTTCAGCCACGGATCTTCCGGCGGCGAGAGCGAAGCCCGGACCTCACTTCCAGGCGTCGCGATCGTCCTTGTGCTTGTTCCACCAGTGCTGCCATTCCTCGGCGGTCCGGAAGCTCTGGCCCGACAGCGCAGCGAGGGTCTGGTTCCAGGTATCCGCAATGGCGTTCAGCGTCCGCTTGCGGGTCGCCACCAGCGCATCGCCCGGGTCCAGACTCGAGTGCGCGTCCCCGTAGATCCGGCCGTACTCGACGAGCAGTTCCTTGAAGACCGTCTGACGGAGCCGCAGCTCCGAGCCCTCGAAGTGTCGCAGCGCACCCCCGGCAGCCTTCTTGACCTGGTCGACCGGATCGTTCACCGCGCGCTTGCGCAGGAACTCCACCTGCCGCTCGTCCTTGGTCCGACCGATGTTCTCGAACATCTGCTCGCGGAGGTTCGTCCAGTCCTGGTCGGGGAACGGCTTGCGATCGACGAGCTTGACGAGGATCCGGCTCGAGACCGGCCCGCCGATCTTGCCGAGCGCGGCGACCGTCGCCGCGTAGAGCTGAGGCTGGTCCGGCTTGCGCTGCCGCGCGGTGAAGACCTTCTCGAGGCTCTTCTGGAACGACTGTTCGTCCTTCGGGTGCATCCCGTCCTGATGCTGGGTCAGGAGCTCGTCGATGATCCCGACAGCTTCTTCGTCGCGCTCCATCTTCCGATCGCGGACCGCCTCGTCGAAGACCTTGAGCTTCTCCGACAGTGCCGGGTCCTGCTCGATCTCCTCTGCCGGCTCCTGGGCGAGCGCAGGGAAGCCCGTCAGGACCAGTGCCAGCCAGGCGAGGGCGAGCCGCGGCGAGCGGCGCACGAACGGGGACGACGGAATGCGCTCGGGTTTCATGATCCTCTGCCTCGACTCGTCTGCGGGATGGTTGCGGCCCACTTCAGAGCGGGGCCCATCTTCTGTCGGGCGCGGCTTCAGGGCCAGAGCCGCAACGCCTCGCCACGGGCGATCTTCCGGAACTCCGCCATCGGCACCTCGTGCCAACGCGAAACCCGGGCTCTCGACGCGAAGTCCGGCTGGGCGGCGAGAGCGCTGTTCAAGCGCCGTGCCATCCGACCGAAACCGTCCGCGTGCGGCGAACCAGAGAGGTCCTCTTCCAGGAAGCTGGCGACGTGGGCCAACACGAGCTCGGTATGCGGACTGAACGCCAGCGCCGCGAGCTCGGCACGCCCCTCCATTTCGGCCTCGACCGCGTGCGGGCGGAATCCCTGACCGAACAGGAGCCCCAGGACCCGGAGCAGGTTCCGTTCCGGCGGCAGGTAGCGGAACGAGTCGGCGATGTGCGCCCGCTCGTGCCAGCGGATCATGTCGAGGACGGCAGATTCCAAGCGCGTGTCCTCCACCGGGGACACCGCACCGAGGCGCCAGGCGACATCGACGGGATGGTCCGGCTCCACGAACTCGGGCACCGGATCCGCGAGCAGTGCAGAACCGTTGGCCCGGGCCGCCGCTCGCCGCGTCCGGAGCGAGCGCGCCCAGTCCTGCACCGCGTCCAGGTCGATGACGTAGTGGTTCAGCAGCGCAACCCCGGCGAGGTCGCCACCCAGCACGCCGCTGAGACTCCGCACCTCCCGCCCCTCCCCGAGCACCTCACGGGTCTGACCCGCGAGGGGCAGCGGTCCGCCAGGCTCCAGATAGCGGACCGAGACGCGCGTGAACAACAGCCCCTCAGGCGGCCCACCGGCTCGCTGACCGAGAACGAGGTGACGGTTGTAGCGGCGGAAGTGGGCCGCGAGCCCCTCGCCGAACGGGTCGACGAGCTGCCCGACCAGAGGGACGACGAACGTGCTCGGCGCGCCGACGACGTCCTCACCGAACAGGGACGTCGACAGCTTGCGCAGATCGTCGAGGAGCTGGTCGAGTCCCCGGGCTTCCCCCGTGTAGCCGCGGTAGAGCCGGTCCCGGAGTCCGGCCTCGAACGCGAGCTCCCGACGCGCCTCGTCGCGCAGATCGCGGAGTCGAGACGCGACGCGGCGACCGCTCGAACGCGTCAGTGCCAGAGAGGCCAGGAGCTGCGCCTCGTCGAGAAGACCCGCGCGGATCATCGCGTCGACGAGGCCGACGGCCTGTCCTCCGTCCGCCAGTGGGTCGGCCGCCGTGTGCCACGGGCCGTCCAGCAGCGTCTTCCAGAGACCGCGCACCTGGTTCGCCTCGTCCTCCAGGAGCTCCGTGTGGGCTGCGGCACGCAGCCGCCGCAGGAATCCGACGACATCGCCGGTCAGCAACGTCATGCGCCGCTCGGCGCGCATGTGCGCCGCCGGGGCTTCCGCCGCGTGGGAACGCAGGACCTCGAGAGCCGAGGGAAGGTCCCCGCCGCGCTCGAACAGACGCGCGGCGACCTGCGCCCCGCCGCCGGCTGCAAATTCCCGTGCACGCACCGGGTCCCCCCACAGCGCATGCACCATCTGTTCGACGGCCGCATCGCGGACACCGACGTCGAGCAGGAGATCGACGAGTCGTTTGACGCCCGGGTCCCAGGGCCGCGCGCCCAGACTGCGCAGCAGCGCCGCGAAGCCCTCCTGTCCGCGCTCGCCGCGCAGCAGCGTCTCCGCGAGCCCGAGATCCCCGACGCCGGGCAGATCCTCGCGCGCACGCAGCTGGCCGTAGATCTCGGCCGCCCGGTCCACCTCGCCGACCGACCGTAGGTGGGACGCGTAGGCAATCGCGACCAGAGGGTGCGCGGACGTCGCTCGGTAGAGGCGTTCGTACAGCGCGCGGGCGACTTCCGGGTCGGACTGCCGCATCGCGTAGGCGAGACCGTGCCAGCCCCAGAATCCCGACGGGTCTCGTGCGACCGCCGTCTCGAAGAGCGCGCGACTCCGGTCCCGCGCACGCTGCACGCGCCCTTCCAGGTACAAGGCCGTGGACGCACCGCCCCAGGCCAAGACTCGGTCACGCGCCTCTTGGAGCACGAGGCCGATCCGGCCCTGCTCCCGCAGCAGATCCTGCCGCGCGCGGTGGGCATCGACGTGGCGAGGCTCATCCCGCAGCACGTCGCGCAGCAGCGCGAGTGCCGCGTCGACGCGGCCGCGGTCCGCCCATGTCCGGGCGGTCTGGACCTGCTGATCCGCCGGGCTCCCGCGGACCGGGAGATCCCGGAGCTGGGCGGGCGGCAACCCGCGGCCACCGACTCCGACGCACGCATGGCACGCCAACAGCAGGAACGAGATCCCACCCACCAGGGCGCACAGGCGCCTCATCGCAGGGCTCCTCGCCGGCGCTCGCGCTCGCTGTGGTATCCGTCGCAGCTCGGGCCTCCGTGGTTCGGCCGGACGACCCCGGCGCGGGACGGAGGATAGCGGCGAGCGGCGTCAGGAACCGCCGTGGACCGGGCGGAATGGCCCCATGAATCGGTATTGACCGACCTGCTGCCGCAGCGAATTCAGCACTTCATCGCTGAACCGGATCGTCGCGTAGTCGCCCGAACCGCTGATCGCGAGGCCGCCGCTGACGACGACTGCGCCCTCGATCTCCGCCGGAGCAGCCATGGTCAGATTGCCTTCCACGTAGAGCAGCCCCGAGAACACGCTGTTGCTGCCCGCCGTGATCGTGCAGTTGCCCTTCACGTAGACGATGCCCGTACCGCTGAGCGGCGTGTCGCGATCGAAGATGACCTCCGGCATCTCGATGACGACCGTCGACATCGACGGGATCGGTGACGGGATGTTCTGGGCCTCGGTGATGTAGGTGTCCGCCGAGCCCTTGAACTCGCCGTAGGACACGCCGAACACCGCCTCGGCTGACATGTCGATCGGCCCGGGAGACTGCGAGAGCGACGGACTGCCGGACACGTCGCCGTAGCGCGTGCGGGGCTTGTAGCCGAGCGTGCCGAAGTAGATCCCAGCGGCCGTGTTGCCACCTTGGACGCGGCCGTTGCTCCTGACGTTGATCGAGGCTGCACCCGAAACGGTCAACGCCGCCTGACCGGGCGGCGACAGCTTGCGGCGCACGATCTCGGCTTCGAGCAGGTTCACGGCGACCACACGATTCGGCAGCGTGTCGAACGCAAGACTCTCGTCGCTGCGTTCGAAGACGTAGCCGAGCGAACGCAGCCGCCACGCCGTGCCACCTTGCCCGGTGCTGCGGCTCGGCGACACGTCCTCGGCCTGCATCTTCTCGCGCCACTCGGAGCGCGCGGGGTCGGGATCACCGGCCCACTGCTTCCAGACCTCGTAGCGCCCCCAGATCTTCCCCTCGATGCGGAACTCGCGGACGATGCCGACGTCAGCATCGTCGGTGTCGATGATCGGCGGCTCGGCGTCGAGGTCGACCACCGGCGCGAACTGCGTCACCGGCTGGCTCGTCTGGCGCCGATACCAGCTGATCGCCTCGGTGAGCCCAGCCCGCGCGAACTGGTTCGCTTGGCTGTTCAGGCGGAAGTTGGTCCGGGTCTTCTCCCGGTTCGACTTCTCGATCAGCACGCCCGAGATCACGATCCCCACGGTGACGATCGTGAAGAACAGGGACAGGAGCAGCGCCGCACCGCGCTCCCCTTCCCGGGGCAGACTCGGACGGACTCTCTCGGTTTCTCGCGCTGCCATGGGGCCTCCCCGCGCGCCAGGGCGCGGTCCGGACGGTCGGATGCCGTTCCTATCGGCAACCCGTCACGCGGGGCTGCAGCCCGAACGGTCCGATCGGCTCGGACCGGGACCACCGCCCACCCTCACCGCGGTCGAGGGACCGCCCCCTGGGCCCGGAGGCGGCTACTCGAACGGGTACTTGTGCGGCACGACGACGACCCCGGACTCACTGACGGTGAAGCGCCGCCGGTCCTCGGCCTCGTCGTAGCCGATCTCCACGCCGTCCGGGATCCTCGTCCACTTGTCGATGATCGCCCGCCGGATCCGCGCGTTCTTCCCGACACGCACGCCGCGGAACAGGATCGCCTCCTCGAGCACGGCTCCCTCATCGACGAAGACGCGGTTCGCGAGGATCGAGCGGCTGACGCGGGCACCCGACACGATCACGCCCGGACAGACCAGGGAGTCGACGACCTCGGAGCGGCGCCCGTCTTCGTCGAACAGCGTCTTCGCCGGCGGGTCGTTGTGCCACTGCGTGTAGGTCGGCCAGCTCTCGTCGTAGAGATTGAACGACGGCTGCGCGGTGCACAGGTCGAGGTTGGACTCGAAGTACGAGTCGATCGTCCCCACGTC
>JBEAPQ010000047.1:0-3732 GCA_041164325.1 Planctomycetota bacterium
TCATCGACGTTGTTCATGATCTCGACGTGGTGGATGTCGGTCTCGCGACCGATCCCGCCGAGCGACATGCCGTTGAGCTCGTTGTTGAGGTTGATGACCTTGCCGCCGTAGCGGAGCGACACGTAGCTGATGCTGCCGCTGTCGTCGTCATCGTTGCCGCCGCCGTAGAGAACGCTCGGGTCACCGGGGAACGCGGCGAGGAGGCCCTCCATCGGAGCGAAGTTGCTCGCGTTCGGCGCCGGGGTGTTCGAGAGCACCGCGTTCTCGGAGATGTAGCCCCGACCCATGATGGTCAGGTTGCCCCACTCGTTGGCGGACTCGCGCCACGTGCCGGTGCGGCGGTTGCCGTTGGTCCAGGTCTGGACGTCGGCCTTCGAGGTCATGATGACCGGGTTCTCGGCCGTACCCTGGACGAAGATCTGGCCGCCACGCGAGACCGCGAGGCTGCCGCCGATGTTCGTCGAGCTCGCGACGGTCGTGCCGGCCTGGATCGTCAGCGTCGCGCCCGGGCGGACGTAGATCTGACGGGTCAGGTTGTAGGTGTTGTTCGCCGTCCACGTGGTGGACGTCGTGATGTCGGATGAGACGAGGATCTCGTTCTGCGCCTGGGCGACGCTGACGAGACCCGCGCCGACCGCCGCCGCGGCCAGGAGCTGTTGGAGATTGGAGCGAACCATGGTTGGTGCTGACTTCTGTGGGGGAACTGCGTTGGAAAGGCTCCGCGCGCCGGCGGTCGATCCACGGGCGGACGGTTGTGTGTTGAGCCGGGGCGGTCCCGGCTCCTCGACGGCGAGCAGGGTGGCGATCTGCGATCAAGCCAACGTCAAGCCCGGGTCAGGCTTCCGTGGGGTCGAGGAGCCGACGGCATCGGGTCCTCCGCAGTCACCCCAGGAGCCCGCATCGCCGCCGAAACGGCGCGAAACGGCTGTTGGACGCGGATCCGTGCAGCGGTGCGGAGGGCCGCTGCATCAAGGGCAGATCAAGACTGCCCCTGGCTCGGAGTCGCTGACTCGACCGGGACCTTGGATCCGGGAGTCGCGGCTGGATCTCGAGCAGGGCCCGCGCGGGCAGCGCGCGGGCGAGGCCCCCGTTCAGTCGAGGGGGCGCACCCAGATGTTCCGGAAGCGGACCGGGTTGCCGTGGTCCTGCAGCTTCAGCGGCCCCTTCGGCGCGTGAGGCGTGTAGGCAGGCGCCGCCTTGTGGTTCGTCGTACCGAGCAGATCGCGGTTGGCGTGGACGACGACGCCGTTGTGGATCACCGTGATCCGCGCAGGCGACGCGAGCGTGCCGTCGTCGGCGAACCGCGGCGCCGTGAAGATGATGTCGTAGGTCTGCCACTCGCCGGGCTTGCGGCAGACGTTGACGCGCGGCGGAGCCTGACCGTAGAGCGCAGCCGCCTGACCGTCGGCGTAGGTGACGTTGTCGTAGCTGTCGAGGACCTGAACCTCGTAGCGCCCCATCAGGAACACCCCCGAGTTGCCGCGGCCCTGACCGTCACCCTTCACGACGACCGGCGCACACCACTCGACGTGGAGCTGGCAGTCACCGAACTCGGCACGCGTCCGGACGTCGCCCGTGCCGTTGACCTCCATGTATTCGCCCTCGACCTTCCAGCCAGCCTTGTCGCCGCGGCCGGTCCACTGCGTGAGGTCCTCGGCCTCTCCGCCGAACAGCACGATGGCATCCGTCGGCACCGGCACCGGCTCACCCGCCGGCAGAGGTGCGAGCACCTGCGGGTGCGGGCGCGTCGCGTCGTGGACGCGCCATTCCTGGCCGGGGATCAGCGGCGTGTCGGTGTAGCCAGGCCCCTGCTTCGGCTTGTCCTGCGCCGCGAGGGGCAGCGCGCACGAGAGGGTGAACAGAACGAGAGCGGAGCGTTGCATCGTGGGAAGGAATTGGACGCGAGGTGCAGACATGCAGCCTGGCAGCGGCGCGAGGTTAGCTACCTCCGGGGCGTTTTTCCGCCGACCCCCGCGAATCGACCGAATCGGGGCAGGCGTGGGACATTCGGCCGCCGGGCTGCGCAGCGCCCGCGCTAAGCTCCGCTGCGATGAAGCCGGACGAAGAGCGGATTGCTCTATTCATCGACTACGAGAACCTCGCGATCGGTTCGCGCGAACGCCTGGGCATCCCGTTCGACTTCGGCCCGATCGCCGACGCGCTCGCCGAGCGCGGCCGTGTCGTCGTCCGTCGCGCCTACGGCGATTGGACGATGTTCGAGCCCGACCGGAAGATGCTGACGCGTCTCCACGTCGAGCTCATCGAGATCCCCCAGAAGATGGGCGGCAGCCGCAAGAACGCCGCTGACATCAAGATGGCCGTCGACGCGATGGAGATGGCCTTCGAGCGTGACTACCTGACGACGTTCGTCTTCGTCACCGGTGACAGCGACTTCACGCCCCTCGTCCACAAGCTGCGCGAGCACAACAAGCGCGTGATCGGCGTCGGCATCAAGGCCTCGACGTCACTGCTGCTCCCCGCCGCCTGCGACGAGTTCCTGTTCTACGAGAACCTCGAAGGCGTCGAGCCCCGCAAGGGCCGCCCGCGCCCGCAGCGCCGCCGCGACGAGGCCGAAGAGCCGACCGCAGCCGACGCGGCGCCAGGCTCCGGCGACGTCGACGGCCTCGAGCGCCTCGTCCGCCGCACGCTGACCGGCGTCCAGGCCACCGCCGACGGCCCGGTCCTCGCCTCCGCCCTCAAGCGCGCCCTGCTCCGCAAAGACCCGACCTTCAGCGAGGCCGACTTCGGCTTCCGCGCCTTCGGCGAACTCCTCCGCTACCTCCAGGAGCGCAAGGTCCTCGAACTCATCAAGGGCCAGAACCGCGGCGACCCCGAAGTCACCTTCCCCGAACAGGGCGCCGGCGAGGACCGCGCCTTCCGCCTCCTCACCGACGTCTGCGCCGACGCCGAGCAGGAGAACGGCGAGCCCCCGGTCCTCTCCGGCCTCAAGAACAAGGTCCGCAAGCGCGACCCGAAGTTCAGCGAGAAGAGCCTCGGCTACAACGGCTTCCTCCAGTTCTGCAAGGCCGCAGCCGCCCGCGACCACGTGACGCTCGAGTGGGACGACGAGTTCGACGACTACGTCGTGCGGGCTCCCTAGAGTTGCGACGAACCGCTTCGGCGGATTGATCGCGGCGTGCACCAGGCGGCCCAACATCTTCTCGTTGAGTGGCAGGACCGCAACATGGCAGCCTGACCGCCGGGCGCCGTGGTTAGATCACTCTGACACGCGGCGAATGAAGAGATCGACCCAGGCGAGGCCCCATCCCGCGGAATCCCGCTTCCCGATTCTCCCGGAGCGCAGCTGACGCCCGCCGAATCCACCTTCGAGAACCGCCGGGAGGCTCGAGGCCGCGCTCCGCGTCGTGGTCTCGACACGGTTCTCAAGCGATTCGATATCCAGCGGGGACCGACATGCGACAACCAGGATGCGCTCCAACATCGGACGGGCCAGCGGGAACACATCGGTTGGCATCGCACCCATCGACAGCCGCAGTTCACGCGAAATCTTCTGAGCGATCTGGGACTGAGTGATGGGGCGATCAGGATCCTGATAAATCGCCGTGACCTCTCGCGCCTCATTCAGACTGAGCACGTGTAGGAACAAGTCACTACCGTGGTGCGAACCCCACGAATTCTGGCTTCCCAAGTCCTTGCCGAGCACGCGCAGCAAGCCGGTAGGCGATGCGACCGAGCCCGAGTCGATTGCAGGATAGTCCGGCAACGCAACCT
>JBEAPQ010000048.1:0-6598 GCA_041164325.1 Planctomycetota bacterium
TCGCGCAGGCGAATCAGTTCGCCCGCTCGTTGCGGTCTCCCGTGTTCCGCTCCACCGGGAGCAGACCATTCGTGGTCTCACCCGGGCCATACTCGCCCTTGAAGATCCAGACCTTGATGCCGATGACACCCGCCTTCGTGCGGGCCACCACCTGGCCGTAGTCCAGCTTCGCGCGCAGGGTGGTGCACGGCACCCGGCCCTTGCTGATCTTGCCGACGCGCGCCATTTCCGCACCGCCGAGGCGGCCCGCCACGACGACCTTGACGCCCTGAGCACCGGCCGCCAGCGCTTGGTCCGCCGCCTTCTTCAGGACGCGACGGTAGTTCATGCGCTTCTGGAGCATCTCGGCGATGGCCTCACCGACGAGCTTGGACTCCATCTCCGGTCGGTGGACCTCGATGATCTTCATCCGCACCGCGCAGCCGGTGATCTTCTCGAGCTCCTCGCGGAACTTGTCGACCTTCGCGCCCTTCTTGCCGATCAGGACGCCAGGGCGGGCCGTGTGCACGAAGACGGTGACGACATCACCGGCGCGCTCGATCTCGACCCGCGGGATCGCGGCCGAGGCCCAGTGCTTCCGGATGTGGTTCCGGATCTTCTGGTCCTGGATGACGAACTTCGGGAAGTCCTTCTTCGACGCATACCAACGCGAGCGCCAGGGCTCGGTGATCGCGCAGCGGAAACCGATCGGGTGGACCTTCTGACCCATGGCTCAGTTCTCTCCTTCGGCGCCGGCGAGGGCGGGGTCGGTCACATGGACCTGCAGGTGCGTGGTGCGACGACGGAAGGGCGCAGCGCGACCCATCGAGGCCGGGCGGAACCGGATGCGGCCGAACAGCAGCGGCCCACCCTGCGCGACCGCGTGGCTCACGACGAGCCGGTTCGGTCGGACGGCGGGGTTCTGCATGGCGTTCGACACGGCCGAGGCCAGGACCTTGTAGATCATGGCCGAGGCACGGTGGTTGTCGTTGCGGAGCGCGTCCAGCGCATCGCCCGCCGGCATCCCGCGGATCATGTCCATGATCAGCTGGGCCTTGCGAGGCGCGATGCGCGCGTAGCGGTGGGTCGCGCGGAATGCGGGAGAAGTCGAGTCGACCGGCATCGGATCACTTGTCCTTCTTGGTGTGCCCACGGAACGTGCGGGTCGGGGCAAACTCGCCGAGGCGGTGTCCGACCATGTCCTCGGTCACGTACACCTTCACGTGCACGCGGCCGTTGTGGACCATGAACGTGTGCCCGACGAACTCGGGGATGATCGTGCAGGCGCGAGCCCACGTCTTCATCGGCGAACGTGCCCCACCCTCGTTCTGCTTCAGGACCTTGTCCATCAGCTTCAGGTCGACGTAGGGGCCCTTCTTGACGCTGCGACTCATCGGGTCGTCCTCTTGGGTATCAGCTTGCGCGGCTCAGCTTCGGATCAGCGTTCCGCGACTCACTTGCCGCCGCTGTGCTTGCCTGGCTTGCGGCGGCGGAGGATGAACTGGTTCGAACGCGCCTTGCCGCGACGGGACTTGCCGCCCTTGGCGGGCTTGCCCCACGGCGAGCACGGGTGACGGCCACCGCCGGTCCGGCCTTCACCGCCACCCATCGGGTGCGCGACCGGGTTCATCGAGGTGCCACGGTTGTGGGGACGACGCCCCTTGTGACGCATACGGCCCGCCTTGCCCCAGCGGACGTTCTGGTAGTCGGCATTGCCAACCTCACCGACCGTCGCGCGGCAGCGCACGTGGACCTTGCGGAGTTCGCCGGACGGCATGACCAGCACGGCGTAGTCACCGTCGCGCGCCATGAGCTGCGCCGAGATTCCTGCGGAGCGGGCGATCTGACCGCCCTTTCCGGGCTGCAGCTCCACGTTGTGGACCTGGAGACCCAGCGGGATCGCCGCGAGAGGCATCGCGTTGCCGACGTCCGGCTCCACGCGCTCACCGCTGATCACTCGAGCTCCGACAGCGAGGCCCTTCGCGGCCAGGATGTAGCGCTTCTCGCCGTCCGCATAGTGGACGAGCGCAATATCCGCGTTGCGGTTCGGATCGTATTCGAGCGCCGCGACCTTCCCGGGCACCCCATCCTTGTTCCGCTTGAAGTCGACGATGCGGTACAGCTTGCGCGCGCCGCCGCCACGGAAGCGACTCGTGATGTGCCCGTGGTGGTTGCGGCCGCCCTTGCGGGAGATGCGCTCGACCAGCGACTTCTCGGGACGCTTCTTCGTCAGGTGCGAGAAGTCCAGAACCGACGCGTTCCGGCGGCCGGCCGAGGTTGGCTTGTAGACCTTGATGGGCATGTCTGTCTCCCGTGTGTGTTTCTGTCCCCTGCAGGGCCGGGTTTCCTTGGAGCGCTCGGCTCTTCTGGACTTCCGTTGCGGGGTTGGTTCGTCCTGGCTTGACCTGTCCGGGATCTGGTTGCGTTCGAGTCGGGCGCTCAGCTCGGTTGGAGAGCTTCGGCAGACTCAGCTTTTCTTGCTGGGCGACCTGCCGATCAGACGATGTCGATCGACTGGCCTTCGCGCAGCGTGACGAGAGCCTTCTTCCAGGGACCGGTGTGACCCGGGCGACCGAGGATGCGCTTGTGCTTCCCCGGCAGCCGGACGATGTTGACTTTGGCCACCTCGACCTCGAAGAGGGTCTCGACGGCCTTCTTGATCTCGCTCTTGTTGGCCGAAGGGGCCACCCGGAACGTGTACTGGTTGCGGATCCCCTGCAGCACGGTGGACTTCTCGGTCACGTGCGGCTTCTCGAGGATGTCGTAGTAGAGGCTCGGGTTGGCCATGGTTCGGCTCCTGCTTCTGGAGCCGCCTGATCATCGTTGCCGCAGTGAGCGGCCAGCTCGATCAGGCAGGCGGTGTTCTTGGATTCGATGGAGCCGGTTGGCTCGGGGGTTCGTTCTGGCCACCTGCCGCGACATGCGCGCGCGTGAGACCTGTGTTTCGTGCCGGTTCTGGATCGTTCAGGCGTTCGCGGCGGCCACGCCGAGACGTTCCTTGATCTGCTCCATGGCCGCCGGCGTCAGGACCATGTTGCGACGCACCAGCACCTCGCGGGCGTTCAGGTCGCAGAGCGGCCGCACGGAGACGTGCGGAACGTTGCGGAGCGACTTGTAGAGAACCGTGTCCTGCTCGGCCGTGACGACCAGAGCGCTGCGGCTCACGCCGAGGGCCTCGAGGATCGCGTAGGCCTGCTTCGTGCTCGGCGCCTCCGTCGGCCAACCGTCAGCCACACAGACTTCGCCGTCGCGGAACTTCGTGAAGACAGCGTTCCGAAGGGCGACGCGGCGCGCCTTCTTCGGCATCTGGTAGCTGTAGTCGCGCGGCACCGGACCGAAGGCCGTGCCACCACCACGCCAGTGCACCACCTTCTTCGAGCCCATGCGGGCCCGACCGGTGTGCTTCTGCTTCCAGAGCTTCTTGTTCGGACCAGCGACTTCGGCCCGGGTCTTGGTCTTGGCCGTGCCCTGGCGGACGTTGGCCTCATACATGACCACGGCGTCCTTCATCGTGCGCACGAGGGCCTTGTCCCCGAAGAGGGATGCATCGACCTCTTGGGCACTGACCTTGCCGCCGCTGTAGACCTTGACCTCAGCCATCTGGGTATCCGTCCGGAATGTCTATCTCGTGAGTCGCCCGGTCGCCCGAGCTCGCCGGCGCACCGGCTCGAACCGGGTTTCAGCCCCGGCAGGCTGTCGGAACCAGGTTCAGAGACCTGGACCGCACTCGTCGTTCCAAGAAGAACGGCGCTGCTTCCGCAGCGCCGCGGCTCAGGCCTTGATCCGGATGTCGACTCCGGCGGGCATGTTGAGCTTGCTGAGCGCGTCGACCGTCTTGGAGGTCGGCTCGCTGATGTAGATCAGGCGCTTGTGGGTCCTGATCTCGAACTGCTCACGGCTCTTCTTGTCGATGTGCGGCGAGCGCAGAACCGTGTAGCGCTCGATGCGCGTGGGAAGAGGGATCGGGCCAGCGACGCGAGCTCCCGTCCGCACCGACGTTTCGACGATGTCGAGCGCCGCCTGATCGAGGGCCTCGTAGTCGTAGGCCTCCATGCGGATCTGAATCTTCTCCTGCATCGCTCCGGACCGGTTGATCGAGTTCGAGTCTTGACCCTGCCGTGCCGTAAAGCTCTGAAAGATCGCGACTTACGCCGAATACGGGCGTCGCCATCGACAGGGGAAGAAGGAAGTTAGCGACGCCCACTGCCAAGGTCAAGATCGCGCACGCTTCTTTTTGCGGAAGATGCGGTGTCTCCGACCACTGTCACGACTCCGGCCGGTGGCCGATGGGCTGGATCTCGAAGACCCCAGCCCCACGGGTCATCGAGCGGAGGGGAGTCGCATATCCGAGGATGCGCCGGAGCGGAACGATCCCGCGGATCTGCGCCGCGGCCAACGTGGCCTGGACCTCCTCGACCTGCGCACCACGGGCCCGCAGATCTGCCAGGACCGGGGACCGCAGCTCGAGGGGAGCCTCCACCAGGAAGCGGACCCAGGGCTCGAGGCGCTTTGCGCCACCTGCATGCACCGCCCGCCGTAGCGCGAGCACCGCGGCCTCGCCGAGCAGCGGCGAGAGCATCTGCTCGTCCCCCTCTCCGGAGAGTGCGCGGATCTCGAGGACCAGATCGGTCGGCTCGACGTCCTCTTCACCGACCGGAACCATGAACCCGCGGAGCGCTCGATCGACCTCCGCCCTGACACCTTCGCCGAGAGCGGTCGGCACCGCCCAGCGCCGGACGATTCCCCTGCCGGGCGCGGCCTCGACAGAGGCCTGGGCGCGCGCCCGGACCCGGTGCCCTCCCAGCGAGCGCTCCACTTCGGCCTCGCCTTGGGCAGGCTCCACCACCGTTCCTGCAAAGCGGACCGTCAGGGCCGAGGCCCGCACCGGGCGCCCCAACCGCCGCTCGAGCCGGGCGCGGAACACGTCGAGGTGGAGCTCACCCATCCCCGCCACCTCGAGCTGGCCCGAGGCCGGGTCCAACCGCACGACCAGGGTCGGGTCGGCCGCGGCGAGGGCGGCAGCCCGCTCGACGAGTTCCGGCAGCTCCTCGGCCGCACGCGGCTCGAGTCGAACTGCGAGCACCGGCTCCGAGAAGTGGATGGGCTCGAGTTCGTGCTCCTGCCCATCGCCCCGGATGGTGGCGCCGGTCCGCAGCGGCTGGTCGGCCACCGCCGCCACGATGGCTCCGACGCCCGCCTCCACGACGGGCTCCAGAGTCTCCGCATGGACCGTCGCCAACTCCCGGATGACGATCTCACGGTCACTCCCGACGCGATAGCGCGCGCCGACGCGCAGCCGATCACGCAGGACACGGACCCAGACGTGGTCCCCATCGGGCCCCACGGCGTGTTTGAACACGAAGGCGAGCGAACCTTCCCCCACGCCTGCCGGCAAAGGACGCTGCGCCGGCGAGGGCAGGTAACGACAGACCCCGTCGAGAAGCGGCTCGATCCCACGGTTGCGCAGGGCAGAGCCCGCGAACACAGGCACCAGCCGCCGCGCGGATGTCGCCCTGGCGAGCGCAGCATGACGGTCTGCCTCGGGGACATCTCCGGTCTCGACGAAGCGTGCGAGGAGCTCGTCGTCGAACTCTCCCAACCGATCCAGGGTCGCGGCGACGACCGACTCGACCTGCTCAGGCTCCGGCGGCGCCCCTTCCCAGGCCATCGACCGCCCCCCGATCGCATCCACCAGCCCCGCGAGAGCCCCGTCCGGCCCGATGCGCGGGATCACGACGGGCACCAGGGCCGCTCCGAGCCGCTCCCGCACCGAGTCGACCGCCCTTGCGAAGTCAGCTGTCGGGCGGTCGAGCTTGTTGATGAAGACGATCCGTGGGATCCCGAGCCGATCGAGGAGTCGCCACACAGCCTCGGTCTGCGGCTCGACGCCGCGGACCCCATCGATGACGACCACAGCTCCGTCGAGAACCCGCAGCGTCCGCTCGACCTCCGCCGCGAAGTCCACGTGACCTGGCGTATCGACCACCTGGATGCGGAACCCCCGCCACGTGACGTTCGTGACGGCAGCTTCGATCGAGATGCCCCGCTCCTGCTCTTCACGCCGCCAGTCGGTCGTGGCCGTGCCGGAGTCGACATCCCCGAGGTGTCGCTGACGGCCGGTGTCGAACAGGACCCTCTCGGTCAGCGTCGTCTTGCCGGCGTTGATGTGGGCGACGATGCCGATGTTGCGCAGGCGGTCCGGTGAGGACTGTGTCGGTCGAGGACTGGAATCCTGCTCCATGATCGGTCACGCGCACGCTGGGCGAGGCGCAGGGTGCACCCTGCGCAACCTGATGCACCCGCCAAACCGACAGGATATCCGGCGGCACCCCCGTGGAAGAGAGTCACGGCGACCGAGCCCGCGCAGCCCGGTAACGCAAGCACCCCAGAGGGCGTCGGCCATCCGGGGCGCTTCATCTCCGGTCGTTGCCGGAGGCCTGCCGAACAGAAGAGAGGCCCGGATCACCCGAGCGACCTCCTCCACCCGACTCAGATCACCACGCCGACTCAGATCACCACGCAAAGTGGCTGTAGGCCGAGTTGGCCTCTGCCATCTTGTGGACGTTGTCCTTCTTCGTCACCGCGACACCCTGGCTGTTGTAGGCGTCGAAGAGCTCTT
>JBEAPQ010000049.1:0-5314 GCA_041164325.1 Planctomycetota bacterium
TCCACGGCGAGCTGGGCGTCGAGGACGAGGCCCTCGTTGCCTTCCGCACCCTTCTGGGTCTGGCCGAGCGTCGCGCAGACGAACTTGGCCTGCGGCGCGTCGAAGTCCTTGCGGAGCTGTCCGATCAGGTGGACGAGGTTCTTCTCGTACTGGGCGGCGTGCACGGCGTTGCCGCAGTCCTTCGCGCCCTGCCACCAGAAGAAGCCGGCGATCTCGAAGCCGCCGGCGTCCGGGTAGTAGTCCTTCAGGTCCTCGAGCACCTTCTTGGCGTGGGCAACGTCATCGTCGTACTGCTTGCCCGCGTACCAGTTGATGGCCTTCGGCTCGGTGCCCTTCTCCCACTTGTCGGGGCTGTCCTTGTAGCCGGCGTAGACCATGCCGTCCTGCTCGACACGTTCGCTGCCGGGTGGGAGCAGGTCCCAGCCGAGGCTGCGGTTGCCGATGCAGGACTTGAGGATCAGCACCGGCTCCTCGAGGTGGTTGCCGAGGTGGTGTCCGATGCCGATCTCGGGGCCGATCTTGGCGTTGGTGATGGTCATCCACTCGTTGGTGAAGACCTTCATCCCGCCCTTGTGGCTCATCACGCGGACGTTGCGGACGTCCTCGCGCACGGTCCAGTTGCCGTCGTCGTCGACGAGGAACGGGTAGAGGTTCTCCTGCTGGACCGCGTGGGTCAGCGTGCCTGGCTTCTCGGCAGGTCCGATGTTGCCGGCGCCGAGCATGTTGGACTGGCCCATCAGGATGAACACCTGGACCTTCTTCCGCATGTTCGCCGGCTTGCCGTCCGGGTCGGGCAGCTGGTCGAAGGCGGGGGCCTCGGTTTCCTGGGCGGCGAGCGGTGCCGGGCACGGCGCGGCCAGCGCCAGGAGGGGGAGCAGTGGGGTCAGAACCGAGCCGAACGAACGCATCAGGCCTCCAGGGGGGCAGGTGAGGAGAGAGGGGCACGCGGCCGGAACCGCGTCAGAGCGCCCGCGAAGCTAGCGGCACGGAGCACGTCCATCCAGCTGCCGCGAGTCTGCGGACGTAGGGGCCTCGGCGCGCCTCGTGCTTGCTGGCGCCGGACCGGGGCGCCACCATCGCGGACGCTCTCGCGCCCAATCCCATCGATGACGACGCCATCCAAACTCGCGCCCGCCCTGTTCCGGGTCGCCGCAGTCTCACTCTCGCTGGCTCTGTCCATGCCCGCGCAGGATCACCGGACGGTGCCCGCCGACGACGCAGGGCTCCCCGGCACCGGGACGATCCGTCGCTACGAGTGGTTCCAGAACCTCTGGAGCAGCAAGCGCGAGGGCTGGGCCCAGGCGGTCGAGAAGGACCAGGGTGCGGTCGTGTTCTTCGGGGACTCGATCACGCAGGGCTGGGGCGACGACATGGGCGGGAGCTTTCCCGGGCTCAAGGTCGCGAACCGCGGGATCAGCGGTGACACCACGCGGGGCATGCTGCTCCGGCTCCCGGGCGACGTGCTCGCGCTGCGCCCGACGGGCGTCGTGATGCTGATGGGCACCAACGACCTCGAGGAGGGCGATGCGCCCGAGAGCACCGCGAACAACATCCGCGCGATCGTCGAGGGCATCGAAGCGCACGACGCGACGGTGCCGGTCATCGTCTGCAAGGTGTTCCCGAGCGCGGAGCGCATGCGGCGTCCGGCCGCGTCGATCCGGCGTATCAACGAGCTGATCGTCGAGGCCGTCGGCGGGAAGCCGCAGGTCACCGTGCTCGACACGTGGACGCCGTTCGCGGACGCGGCTGGCGACGCGCGGAAGGCGGAGTTCCCGGACCTGCTCCATCCGAACGAGCAGGGCTACCGGATGTGGGCGGACCTTCTGCGTCCCGTCTTCGACCGCGTGCTGCGTCCGAGTCGGGACGAACTGGTTGCGCTCGCGGAGCGGGGCTTCCGGGACGTCTACGACCGCGGGCTGTTCCGGCCTCGCGGTCCTGCGGTGGACTGGCTGGCGAACGGAGCGGCCTACCGGCAGCGCGGGCCGGAGGGGCGGGTGCGCGTGGACGTCCGGACGGGCGAACGGACGCCGCTCCAGTCGGAGGACGACGAGCCGCGCGAGGATCCGATGCGCTCACCCGACGGAGCGCGACAGCTCCTGGTCGACCGCGGCGGGCTCAAGGTGCGGGACGTGGCGTCCGGCGAAGTGACGATGCTCTACAGCACTGTGCTCCGACCTGGAGTCGGCATCCGCGGTCACAGCCTCAGCCCCGACGGGAGCCGTGCGCTGTTCGTCGAGGTGAACGGGGCGCAGGTGCGCCTGCGCAACCGCATCCTCGCCGACGACCCGAGCTACCCGAGCGTGGACCAGGTCCGCTTCGCGCGCGTCGGGGAGACGATCGAGTCGCTGCGGGTCGGCGTGGTCTCGGTGGCTGATGGCGGTGATGTGGTCTGGCTCGACGTGCCCGCGCCGGAGCGCGGCTGCTACCTCGGCCAGGTCGAATGGGCGGGCAACTCCGACGAGGTCTTCGTCGAGTGGATGAGCCGCTTCCGCGACGAGCGGCGCCTCTTGCTGTGCCGCGCGTCGGACGGCTCCGCCACCACGATCTACCGGGAGACCGACCCGGCCTGGGTCGTCGCCAGCCACGGCGTGAACCCCGGCATCCAGTGGGTGCGCGGCGGTGAGGCCTTCGTCATGGTCAGCGAGCGCGACGGTTGGCGCCACGCTTGGCTGCACGCACGGGACGGGAGCGAGCTCGCGCTGCTGACGCCCGGTGACTTCGACCTCCTGGACCGCGCGGCCGTCGACGAGGTCGGTGGGTTCCTCTACTTCTACGCGTCGCCCGACAACGCGACGCAGCGGTACCTGTACCGCGCTCCGCTGTCCGGCGGGGAGTCCCCGGTCCGCGTGACGCCCGCGGATCAGCCGGGAACGCACGAGTACCGGATCGCGCCGGACGGCCGCCACGCGTTCCACGCGTGGTCGACGTTCGACATGCCGCCGGTCCATGACGTCGTCGAGCTGCCGAGCCACCGGACCCTGCGCGTCCTCGAGGACAACGCCGAGCTCCGCGCGCGTCTGTCGGCGGCCGGGCACCGCGACACCGAGTTCCTGCAGGTCGGGATCGGGGATGGCGTGACCCTCGACGCGTGGCTGATGAAGCCGCCCGCGTTCGACCCGGGCCGCAAGTGGCCGGTCGTCGTCTACGTCTACAGCGAGCCGCACGCGCAGACGGTCCTCGACTCGTACGGTGCGGCCCAGGCGGACTACCACCGCGTGCTGACCGACCTCGGCTACCTCGTGCTGTCGATCGACGGGCGCGGCACGCCGGCGCCGAAGGGTGCGGCTTGGCGTCGGGCCATCTTTGGCTCTCTGGGCCCGCTGTCGACCGCCGACCAGGCGGCTGCGCTCGAGGCGCTCGCGGCCGAGCGTGGCTACATCGACCTCGACCGGGTCGGCATCTGGGGTTGGAGTGGCGGTGGCTCGAACACGCTGAACGCGATGTTCCGCCGGCCGGACCTGTACGACGTCGGGATCGCCGTCGCGTCCAAGCCGCAGCCGCACCTCTACAACGCGTGGTTCCAGGAGATCTACATGCGGGACCGCGACGTGAACCCCGACGGCTACCGCAACTCGGCGCCGATCCACTTCGCGGAAGGGCTCGCCGGGGACCTGCTGATCGTGCACGGCACGGGCGAGCTCAACACGCACGTCCAGATCGTCGAGGGCCTCGTCGATCGGCTGGTCGAGCTCGGCAAGCAGTTCGACTACTTCAGCTATCCGCATCGCCGTCACGGCATCCGTGAGGGCGAGGGCACGACCGTTCACCTGCGGACGATGATGGCGCGCTACTTCGTCGATCACCTTGCGCCCGGGCCGCGGTGAGCGGCGGAGGGTCGCGCGGAGACTGGGCGCGCCTACGATGCGGGCCGTGATCACTGCCCGTCTTCTTCGTTCGCTCCTCCCTGGCCTGTTGCTCGGCGCGGCCGCAACGGCCGCTCCCCAGGGCGTGCCCGACCTGACCCGGGGGGACACGATCCCCGAGAAGGCGACCCACGACTGGTCGCTGGGCGCGACGGGGGCCCGCGGCTGGATGCACTGCGAGCGGATGGTCACGACGCTGGCCCGGCAGATCGCGGTCACCGAGGTCGCGCCGGGGTCGCCCGCAGACGGGGTGCTGGCCGTCGGCGATGTGATCCTCGGCGTCGGCGGAGAAGCCTTCGACAGCGACCCGCGAACCGAGTTCGGTCGGGCGCTGACCGCGGCCGAGACCGAGCAGGGCGGCGGGAGGCTGCGCCTGCAGCGCTGGCGGAAGGGGCAGGTCGACGACGTCGTGATCGAGCTGCCGGTGCTCGGCTCCTACAGCAAGACGGCCCCGTTCGACTGCCCGAAGTCGGAGCAGATCCTCGAGGCCGGGTGCGAGGCCCTGGCCCGTGGACTCCGCGCGTCGAACCAGCGGCCTCCGCTGATCCCGCGCTGTCTGAATGCGCTGGCGCTGCTCGCGAGCGGTAGGGAGGAGTACCTCCCGCTCGTCGCCGACGAAGCCAAGTGGGCCGCGGGCTACTCCGGCACCAGCATGCAGACCTGGCACTACGGCTACGTCTGCATGTTCCTCGCGGAGTACGTCGCGCTGACCGCCGATGAGTCGGTCCTGCCCGGCCTGCGCCGGATCGCGCTGGAGGCGGCGAGGGGGCAGAGTCGCGTGGGTTCCTGGGGCCACGGCTTCGCGCAGCCGGACGGTCGCCTCGGCGGCTACGGGATGATGAACGCGCCCGGTCTGCCGCTGACGATCGGGCTCGTGCTCGCGCGCGAAGCCGGCATCGATGACCCGGAGGTCGTGACGGCGATCGAGAAGAGTGCGGCGCTGCTCCGCTTCTACATCGGCAAGGGCGCGATCCCGTACGGCGACCACGACCCGTGGATCGAGACGCACGAGGACAACGGCAAGTGCGGCATGGGTGCCGTGCTCTTCGACCTGCTCGGCGAGAAGGCGGGCGCATCGTTCTTCGTCGACATGTGCGTCGCGTCGCACGGCCCCGAACGGGACACCGGGCACACCGGCAACTTCTTCAACATCGCGTGGGCGATGCCCGGCGTAGCCCGCGGGGGGCGGCACGCTGCGGGCGCTTGGATGGGGGAGTTCGGGGCCTGGTACTTCGACCTCGCCCGGCGCCCGGACGGGACGTTCCGGCACCAGGGTCCGCCCGAGGAGAAGCCCGACAGCTACGGCGGTTGGGACGCGACCGGTGCTGTCCTGCTCGGCTACGCGATGCCGCGGAAGCAGCTGATGCTGACCGGGCGCCTCGGGACGAAGGTCGATCCGCTGACCGCCAAGGCGGCGCGCGTTCGGATCGAAGATGGCCGGGGCTGGGACA
>JBEAPQ010000050.1:0-29048 GCA_041164325.1 Planctomycetota bacterium
CGAGTCCCGGACCGAGAGGTCGAAGCGCCGCTGGAAACGCGGGTCGTCGAGGTCGTTGTCGCCGTTGCCGGCCGACTCGATGACGATCAACCCGCGCGTCGACGCGGTCAGGATGACGTCGAAGTTCACCTGGAAGAACTCGTAGGGAACGATGTCATCCGGCTTCGTCAGCTGCAGGTTGTAGCCGCCGATCAGCGTCAACACGTCACCCGGTAGAGCCCTGAGGATCGCCTGAGCCGTTGCGCCGGCGAGAGACGTGTGCTGATCGATCGGCACCAGCTGGAGCCGCGTCGCGTCCACGACGCCAGTCATCCCGTAGCCGTTCCGCCGCGCATAGAGGAGCCCGACGACTCCCGTGCCGTGGTTCGAGCCGTTGCCGGTCCCCGGCGACATCGAGCCGACGAAGTCGAACGGGCTCAACCCGAGGTCCTCGTGATCCCAGACCCAGTCGGCCTCGACGTGGTAGATCGTGACGTCCTCGCCCCGGGCACCCAGGACCGAGCGCACGCGGTCGAAGCCCATGCCGTCCGGCGCAGCACCCCGGTAGCCCTGGTACGACTCGAAGTTCGGCGTGAACGGCGGGATGTCATCCAAGGACGGCGGCGCAGCCACCAGCTCCGCAGGGAGCGCCGGCGAGCACGGGACCCGGATGGGCTCATGATCGGCGTACTCCACCCACGGCGATCGCTTCAGCGCGGCGCGGAGGACGCGCGCGCGCGCCGCATCGGCGACCCGGAGACGGAACCAGAGGCCCAGATGCCCGGGGCGCACCGCGCCCGCGGGCAGCCGCGCGTCGGCGTCGGCATGCCATTGGTCGAGGATGTCGAGCGGGACGGCGATGGTCCGCTCCGCACGGTCGGCGGCTGCGAACAGCGCCGCTGGACCGCGAAGATCTGCCCCCACGCGCGAGACGAGTCCCCCGTTCACGTCGAGGAACGCACCGCTTCCCTCAGCGAGCTTGACCTCGATCCACTCGGGATCGTGGGTCCAGGAGGGGCCCTCCTGCAGAGCCGGCTCGATCTGGGACGTGACGGTTCCGGCTACGGCAACCGTCAGCACAGCAGCAAGAACGAGTAGGCGCATGGAAGTCAGCAGGTCCCCGGGGCGCCAGGAGGATACTCCGGAACGCAGATGGATGCCGGGGAGCGGGTCTCGACCCATCGGCCGAACCGCCTTCGAGCACCGCCCTTCCCAATTCCGGACGCCGTGTTTCCGGGAGGGCCTGCCAGCCTTGCCGGGACGCAGCCGGCGAGGTCGCCTCGGGCTGGCGACCTCGCAGCACTCCCGGTCAGAACCCGACCTGCTCCTCGCCCGCGATGCGCTGGGTCTGCGCACGCTCGTAGCTCGGGCCGGTCGAGAACTCGTCGATCTCGTCGAGCTTCACGGACATGCGGGTCGACACGCCGCGGCGCTGCATCGTGATGCCGTAGAGCAGGTCACACTCCGCCATCGTCCGCTTGTGGTGCGTGACGATGCAGAAGTGCGACGGCCCCACGAAGTCCCGCAGCACCCGGAGCATGCGCTCGACGTTCGTCTCATCGAGCGCTGCGTCGACCTCGTCGAGGATGCAGAACGGCGAAGGCTTGACCTTGAAGACGCCGAACAGGATCGCCAGCGCCGTGAGGCTCCGCTCTCCACCGGACAAGAGCCCGATCTTCTGCAGCTCCTTGCCGGGAGGCTTGGCCACGATCTCGATCCCGGACTCGAGCGCGTCGTCCGACTCGGTCAGGAACATGTCGGCGCGCCCGCCCTGGAACAGCTTCCGGAAGATCATCCGGAAGTTGTCGCGGGCCTGCTCGAACGTCTTCTCGAACAGCGCACGGGACTCCATCTCCATCTTGCGGAGGGCTTCCATCAGCGCCTTCCGGGACTCGGTCAGATCCTCGAAGTCGTGCTCGAGCGTGCCGAGCTTCTGCTCCTCTTCTTCGAGCTCCCGGACGGCGTCGACGTGGATCGAGCCCAGGCGATCGATCTGCGACTGGATGACCTGGACCTCCTTCCGGACGCCGTCGAGGTCGAAGTCCTCGTCTTCCCACAGCCGCTTGAGGCTGAGCTCGGCTTCGAGCATCGCCGGCGGGATGGGCGGACCCTCGAGACAGGCCACGCTGCCGCTGGGCGCCGGCGGCCCGGCCAGCTCGTGCGGCACGATGCCGTGGCCGGAGATCTCACCGAGGAGCCGTCGGAGTTCGACGTCGGTTTCGCTACGCAGCTTCTCCTCGAGACGGTCGAAGCGGTGCTCGACATCCGAGATCTGGATGCGGGTCGCACCGATCGACTCCCGCAGCTCTTCGCGCTGCGCGTCGCGCTCCTGGATGGTGTCCTGACGTTCCTGCTTCGACAGGCGAGCGCTCGTCAGCGTCTCCGCAGCTTCGTCGCGGACGGACTCGTATTCCTCGATCTGCGCGACCGTCTCCTCGGCGAGCTCCCGGTTGCGCCGGGCCTCATCGGCCGCGCGCTCGGCGCCACTCAGCGCCTGCTCGCGCCGTGCCTCGAGGTCTTCCATCGCCTCGCCCAGATCGCGGAGCGTGGCATCTGCGGCGTCGATGCGCTCCACCAGCGCGTCACGGTCCGTCCGCGTGGCGGCCTGCCGGACCCGGACGTCCTGCTCGCCGGAGACAGCCTCCTCCGAGACGCGGCGCGCCTCGGTGAGGGCCGTCGCCACCTCGGACTCCGCCGACTGGGCGCGTGACTCCGCGCGGCGGACCAAGAACTCGGAGAGCAGGTGATCACCGAGCTTGCCGACCGCACCAGCACGCTGGCGCGACAGTTCGCGGCCTTCGGCCACGAGCTCGGTCTGTTCCCGCTCGAGGTCGGCGAAGCGCTCGGCCAACCGCCGACGCTCGGCCTGGCCGGCCTGGAAGCGCTCCCGCGACGACTGCCGCTCCCGGGCCAGCTCGGCGACGCGCTCTCGGAGGGCGTCGGCGCGGCCCTGGGCATCGCTGCGGTCCGTTCGCAGGGCCTCCAGATTGGCCTCGAGGGACTGGGTCTCTTCCTCCAGGCTGCGGATCTGGGCACGGCGCACGACGAGACCAGCGCGCCCCCCTTCCTCGGCCGCCCCACCCGACACGCGAGGGCCGCAGAGGAGACCGCCCTCACGCGTGACGAAACAGAGGTCCGTTCGCTCGGTGCGGGCATCCTCGAACGAGTCGACGATGCACACCCCGCGCAGGAGCCACTGCACCATCGGCCACGCGTCCGGCCGGCAGCGGACCTTCCGGTAGAGGAACTCGCTGCCCTCGGGCAGCGAGAACAGCGACGACCGCTCGAGCCGATCCCCGAACTCCTCGGCGATCAGCAGCGTGGCGCGCCCCTTGCCCTCGTCCGCAAGCAGAGCGAGCAACACCTCGGCATCCCGGCGGGTGTCGACGACCAGCGCCTGGACGTACTCGCCCAAGGCAGCCTCGAGGGCGCGGCTGTACTCCAGGTCGCAGTCGATCATGTCGAGCAGACGGCCGCGCAGTCCCGGCGGCATCTGTTCGAGCAGGAACTTCGGTCCCTGGTCCAGGCCCTCATGGTGGGCCTCCATCCCTTGCAACAGCTCGAGCCGACTCGACGTCGACGCGACGCGTTCCCGGAGACCCGCCTCCAGACGCGCGAGTTCACCGGCCTTCGTATCCGCGGCGTCGAGCTGCGCGACGATGCGCTCTTCCTCGTCTTCGAGCCACGCGATGCGCTGACCGAGATCTTCGACGATGCGAGCGCTCTCCCCGAGCTCCTGGCCACGGGCGCCGATCTCGGTCTCGACGGTGCCGCTCCGCTCGACGACGCGCCGCATCCGAGCATCGACACCGCGCAGCGAAGCTGTTTGCTCGTGCGCAAGGTTCCGGAGACGCGTGCGCTCGTGGAGCAACTCGAGCATCGCGTTGCGCGCGTCCTCACGGCGCTGCTGGAGCTCACGCACTTCCGCCTGGGCCTTGCTGGCGGCCTCGCGACGTTCGTCGGCAGCCTTGCCGAGTTCGACCAGCTGTGCCTCGACCTCCACGAGGCGCGCGCGCGCCGAGTCGAGGCTGTCCCGCCGCTCGCGGCGCTGCGTGTCGAGGGTCGTCACGCGGGCAGTGCATGCCTCGGCGGCTTCTCGCTGCTCTTCCGCTCGGTCCTCGGCCGAAGACGCGCGCTGCTGCGCGAGGTCCCGGCGCGACGTGGCTTCGCGGAGACGGTCCTGCGCGTCCTGCAGCGCACGATCGGCGTCGCCGATCCGTTCCTCGAGTTCGCCGAGACCCGATCGGGCTTCGTCGAGTGCCTGGACGGCAACCTGCAGCCGTTCCTCCCGCTCTCTCAGGTCGGCTTCGAGCTCCTGCTGGCGCGCGCGGAACGTCCGGGCATCCTGCACCGCCACCGCCGAGCGGAAGTCACGGACCTGGTCACGGAGCTCCTGCCAGCGACGCGCCTTGCCGGCCTGGATCTTCAGAGAACGGATGCGACGCGATCGCTCCTCCAGCAGGTCCTTGACCCGTGCGAGGTTCTGCTCGGTCCTCTCGAGCTTCCGCAGGCTCTCCTTCTTCTGGAGCTTGAACTTCGAGATGCCGGCCGCCTCCTCGAAGATCGCGCGCCGGCTCTCGGGCTCGGCAGACAACACGGCATCGATGCGCCCCTGCTCCATCACGGAGTAGGCGCCCACACCGAGACCCGTGTCCATCAGGAGATCGCGCACGTCCTTCAGGCGCACGACCTCGCCGTTGATCAGGTAGCTCGACTCCTTCTCGCGCGTGAGCCGACGCCCGATGCTGACTTCGGTGCGCCCTCCGAGCAGGGCCGCGACTTCGGCGCCGTCCGACGAGAGCGCCCGGTCGTTCTCGAGCACCAGCGTGACCTCGGCCGCATCCATCGGCTCGCGGCCTTCGGCACCCTTGAAGATGACGTCCGTCATCTCGGAACCACGCAGGCTCTTCGCACTCCGGTCGCCGAGCACCCACTTGAGGGCATCGACGACGTTGGACTTGCCGCAGCCGTTCGGGCCGACGATCCCGATCAGGTCCGCATCGAAGTCGAACTCGGTCCGGTCGGCGAACGACTTGAACCCTCGGATGATCAAGCGCTTCAGACGCACGGCCGACGACCTCCAGCGAATGGGCGCTGCAGCTGCTCGGTTGCAGCAGGCGTGAACGGGTTGGGTTCCAGGGTCATGTCGGACGTGTCCGAGGAGCAGGAGAGACGATCAGCCGAGACCATTCTGATCGAACGGGAGCCGGACGGGGAGGACCGGCACCGGGGCGCTGCCCCCGACGTCGGTGACCCCCGCGAGGGAGGGGACGGGAGCCGTGCGCGCCCGGAGGACGCGCCGGGGGGCGCGGAGGCTGGCGCGACGGGCCTCGACGTAGCGGACCGCGGCGTCCGCGTGCCCGGAGACCCAGAGGGCGCGCTCCGCCGCTGCGGCGACATCCTCGGCCGTCAGCCACGTGGTGGTGTCCGTCGGGTCACGGTGACCCGCACGGGCATCCGGCGAGAGGTCGTGGCGCCGACGCAGCGCAGCGTGGACCGCGCGAGCAAGATCGAGGGCGCGCTCGAAGGGGTCGGTCAGGCATGCGTGCACGGGCTCGCCGAGCCCCTCCCCACCTTCCAGGGCGAGTGCCAGGGAACGCGCCAGCTTGGTCAGTCGGAACCACTCGCGGGCTCCGCTGCGCTTCCGAATCAGGTGTTCGTCGTTTCGTCGCACGGTTCCCCCGAAGCTTCCGGTGACGCCCCGTCGGCGTGGATCGGCTCGCCGTCCCGCCCTGGAGTCCTCACACCTGCTACGCCCCGCTTGCCCCGCTCGAGCATGGTCTCCAGTTCGTGCATGAACTGGCTGACGTCCTTGAAGTCGCGGTAGACCGACGCGAACCGGACGTAGGCGACCTGGTCGAGCGAGCGGAGCTGATCCATCATCAGCTCGCCGATGACCTTGCTCGGCACTTCCTTGTCGAAGGCCTCGAGGCACTGCCTCTCCACCTCATCGACGATGAGCTCCAACCGCTCGGTGGTGATCGGCCGCTTCTCGCAGGCCTTCAGCAGGCCGCCGAGGATCTTGGACCGGTCGAATTCGACGCGCTCGCCGTTCTTCTTGACGACCCGGAGCTCCGCGCCTTCGACGCGCTCGTAGGTCGTGTAGCGGCGTCCGCAGTCGCGACAGACACGCCGACGCCGGATCGCGAACCCGTCGGCGCTGGCCCGGGAATCGATGACCCGGTCGTTGTCGGACTTGCAGTAGGGACACCGCATGACGCGCGCTCGGATTCCACCCCCGGCGAACCAGCCCTGACCGGCTGGCTCCGCCACGTGTTGCGAGCGGCGGGAGTGTCTCCCACAACCCCTTGTGATGTCAAGGGCAAGGAGAGATCCGACCGATGCGATCGGAACGTCACTTGCCGAGGCAGAACTGCCCGAAGATCCGGTCGAGGACGTCCTCGGGCGTCGAGTCTCCCGCCACCTCGTCGAGGCAGCCGAGCGCCAGGTCGAGCTCGGCGGCTCCCAGCTCGGGAAGAAGCGCGCCGCACGCCGCGCCGAGCGCCGCAAGACCGCGACGGAGCGCATCCGTCACCCGCACGCCACAGGCGTTCCGCCCCGAGACCGCACGCGCACGCAGGAAGTCCCTGAGCTCCGCGACCCCCGTGCCCCGGAGCGCATCGACTCCGAACGCCGGAAGACCGTCCGCAGATCCCTCCACCGAGGGCGGGACGAAGCGCGGCGCGCCGTCCACGAGGTCGATGTGGGTCCACACGATGCACACGGGTTCCAGGCCGTCGAGCGCGGGCAGCGCGGGGTCGGGGCGGGAGGCGTCCAGCACCACGATGCAACCCGACGCGGATCCCACGAGGCGGGATCGCAGGTCCAGGGCCGCCGCGTCGATGTCCGACACGCCCGAGACGAGGTCGCCCGGGGCATCGAGCAGGCGCACGCCGTCCGGCAGCTCCACCTCGAGGACATCGCGCGTCGTCCCCGCGATGTCCGACACCAGGAGCTCGCAGCGGCCGAGCAGCGCGTTGCAGAGGCTCGACTTGCCGGCGTTGGCCGGCCCGAGGAGAACGAGATCCGACGCCCCTGCCCCGACGGTCTGCTCCCCGACGAGCTCCTCGAGCCGACGCATCGCCGCGCGGACAGGACGCTGCCAGACCTCCACAGGCACCTCGCCGGTCTCCCCCTCCTCGAAGTCGAGACCCGCCTCCAGGAGCGCGCGGGCGTCCAGGATGCCGCTGCGGACCGCCGCCAGCGAACGGTCGATCCCGCCCCCCAACACGGCGGCCGCACGGCGGGCTGCGTCGGCGTCTTCGGCGTGGATCAGGTCGAGGACCGCCTCGGCTTCGGCCAGACTGAGCCGACCGTTCTCGAACCCGCGCCGCGTGAACTCGCCCGGCGCCGCCCCGCGAGCGCCCGCGGCCGCGAGTCGGGCTCCGACCTCCGCCAGCAGCACCGGACTGCCCGGCAGGTGCAGTTCGACCGTGTCCTCTCCCGTGAACGACCGAGGAGCTCGCATGACGAGGGCCATGCCGTGGACCTCGTGACCCAGGACGGGCACGGCCACCCAAGCGACACCGCGCTTCCGCGGCAGGGCCGAGGCCGGACCGAGCATGGAGGCGACGACGTCCCATGCTCCTTCGCCAGAGACGCGGATCACGCCGCGGACGGCCGCACCGCGCGGGCTCGCCACCGCCCAGATCACATCGCCGGACGGCGACCCGCCACCACCGGTCCGACCCGCGACAACCGCATGCGGGTCAGCCGCCATCCGGGACGGACCGCTCCATCAGATCATGGGCGTCGCGCCGAGACCGGCGGCGTTGGGATCGACCGGGCCGAGGATGCGTCGCGTGACGCGCTGCTCGATCAGGCCGAACGCGCTGGACGTGATCATGTAGACCATCAGCCCCGACGCGTAGTTGTAGAGCATCACCGCGAACATGAACGGCATGTAGCGCATGATCTTCATGACCTGGCGCTGCTGGGGGTCGTTGGGCAACGGCGTGCTCGACTGCAGCCAGAGCCACATGAAGACCATGATGATCGGCAGCAGGTTGAACCAGGGCAGGAAGCCGAAGCCCAGTTCGAACAGCTGGTCCGGGCGGCTCAGGTCGTCGATCCAGCCGAAGAACGGCTGCTGGCGCAGTTCGTAGGCGACGCGGAGCGCGGTGAAGAGCCCGAGGAAGACCGGCATCGTCACGAACAGCGGAAGACACCCGCCCACCGGAGGGATCAGCTTGTGCTCCCGCTGGAACTCCACCATCTTCGCGCGGAGCACCTCCGGCTCGTTCTTGTAGCGCGTCTGGATCGCGTCGAGCTTCGGCTTGAGCACGCCCATCTTCGCGCCGTAGGCGCGCATCGCCTTCTGCGCCTTGAAGTTCAGGGGCACGAGCGAACCGCGGACCAGGATCGTCAGACAGACGATCGCGAACCCCCAGTTGCCGACGATGTCGTAGAGCGCGCCCAGCAGCCACAGCAGGAAGTGGGCCATCGTCCGCGCGCCCGGAATCGAGCAGAAGCACATCGGGTCGAGCGACTGGTCGACGACCTCGACGAAGGGGGCGTATTCCGCACGCTCGTCGAACACCCGGAAGGACTTCGGGCCGAGGTAGAGCCGGTAGGCGACCTCACTCGACGCGGCGGCCGCCGCAGGACGCGGCAGCGCCAGCGTGAAGCGCGCCACCGGCACCGAGAACGCGGGCGTGTCCCCCTGCTCGACCTGCGGGACCTTGCCGAGGTCGGCACGGACGAGGGCGGCCTGGGACGACTCCTCGGCCGGATAGAGGAACGCACCGAAGAAGCGATTCGTGTTGCCTGCGTAGGCAATGGACTGTCCGTCGCCACCACGCGCGAGCACCACCTGTTCGACGACCGGGCGGGCGTCGGCCCCGCGCACCTCGAAGACGACCTCGTCGGCGCCTCCGCGCGTCTCCCCGGCGGCCACGGCAGGGTTCTGGCCGAGCACGTAGTCGGTCCGCGGCGCCACGAGCCCGATGCCATCCAGCCTCAGGACGATCGACGCGGGCCACGAAGCGAGGGCTTCCGCCGAAGGCGCCACCACGCGGAACACCAGCCGCAGGTCGCGGCGCCCCTCTCCGTCGTACGCATACTCGCGCTCGAAGCGCGCGCCGTCCGGCCCGGCCAGCGAGAAGCGGATCCGATCCTCGACCGCTTCATCGACGACCCAAGCCGCCTGGTCGAGACCGATCGATCCGAACACGGGGTTGGGCACGTCCTCGCGGAGCGAGAGCCACGTGAAGCGCCCCGCGTCCGGACGGCTGGGGTCGCGGAGCTCTTCCTGCACGACGCGGTAGGGCTCCGGCTCTTCGTCCCCCCGCAGGCGAGGCGCGTCGTGGTCGAGCAGATCGACGCTGAGGATCGCGGCGCCGCGCCGATCGAAGCGCACGCGGTATCCGGGGGAACCGGGCTCCCGACCGCCGAAGACATGCTCGACGACGAGGCCGTTCGCGGCGCCCTCCTGGCAGACGAGCCGATCGGGCACGGCGAGGACCGCGACGACGAGGGCAACCAGCGCCGCGAGGCGGCGGCGGAACGGGGACGAAACGGTTCGGATCATCGGGCCGGGTGGGAGCGCCGCGCCCGACCGCAACCGGTCGAGCCCACGACGCACGGGGTCGGGCGACACGGCATCAGCGCCCCTGCGCGAGCCGGTCTGCGAGATAGTCGGGCAACTCGGGCACGGCACGGATCTTCGCGGCCGTCGCGTCGTGGTCGTAGGCCACACGGTGGAAGCGGACGATGCCCTCGTCGAGCGTCACGAAGGACGCGCGCGTGTCACCGTCTCGCGGCTGCCCGACCGAGCCGATGTTGACGATCGCTCGGTCGGCGGCTGTGTCCCATCCATCCGGCACCGCCGCGGGCGCCAGGAAGCCTCCGGCCTCGGGATAGACGCCGGGCACGTGGCTGTGTCCGACGAAGCAGACGCGCGCGTCCCCGAAGAGGTCGAAGCAGCCGCGCATCTTCGCGCTGTCCTCGGCGTCCCGCGGCACGATGTACTCGCGGACGGGGTCACGCGGCGAACCGTGGACCAGCAGCATCTCCCCCTCGCGGTACTCCTTCTGCATCCCGTCGAGGTACTGCCAGAGCGCGAAGTTCTCGGGCCGAGGGCGGTCTCGACGGTTGAGCTGCTCGCGGGTCCAGTCGATGGCCTGCCGGGCCTTCGGATTGAAGTCCGGCGCCTGGTGCATGCACGCGTGCTCGTGGTTGCCGAGCAGCGACAGTTCGCATGCGTCGATGACGCGGAGGAGCGTCTCGCGGGGCTCGGGCCCGTAGCCGATCACATCTCCGAGGCAGAGCACCCGCTGGGCACCGAGCCGTGCCGCTTCGGCGAGCACGGCTTCGAGAGCCTCGGTGTTGCTGTGGATGTCGGAAACGAACGCGATCATGGGACTCCGGAGGGCCCGGAACGGTAGCCAAGACGACCCTGGCGAGAAAGCACGAACGGCTCCGCTATGCTCCGCCCCCCATGTGGTCCCTGGCCGTTCTCGCCCTCTCGGCGCTCGCCCCGCAGGAGCCGGCTGTTCCGGCGGGGCCCAGGCTGGAGCCGGTCTCCGACGCGGAGTATGCCCTCTGGCTCGCCCAGGTCACCGGAGGCACCCGCCGTGAGGAGATGCTGACCGATCGCGCGTTGGAACGGGCGGTCCGCGCCCTCCCCGTCGACGAGATCCCGGCCGACCTTCGCCCCGCGCTCGAGGCCCCCGAGGCGATCGCCCTCGCCCAGCTGGAAGCGCGGATCGAGGGAGAACATGCGGGTGATCGGGCAGCGTGGCTGCGCCAGCTCGAGGGCCAGGGGCTGACGCCCGAAGAAGCGCTCCGCGCGGCGACGGTGTTCGCGCTCCGCGAGACCCGGACCGCCATCCTCGTGCGGCGGCAGCGACGCGTCGGCGAGGCGGACGTCGCGCGGGCCTTCGAGGAGCGCTTCGGGCCGGGCGGCGTCCGCACGGAAGCCCGGCAGCTGCTGGTCAGCTACGCCGGCGTGCGGGAGCGCGTGGAGGCGGCTCGCCGCGGCCCGCCCCTGACGGAAGAGGCCGTCCGACGGCTGGCGCGCGACGAGGCGGCGCGCCTCCGCCAGGATGCCGTCGCGGCCGGCGGGCTCGAGGCGCTCGGCGCCCAGCCGGTCCCGGAGGGCCTCGTGCGCTTCGCGGGCGCGGAGTTCCAGGCGGCGCTGGATGCACTCCCGATCGGGGGAATCTCGGAGCCGATCGCCACCCGCTTCGGCGTCCACGTGCTGGAGGTAGACGCCCGCACGACGACACGGCTCGAGGACGTGGAGACGGAGCTCCGCACGGAGCTCCAGCGCGCGGCGCCGTCGCTCGCGGAACGACGCGCCGTTCTCGACGCGCTGGACGCCGCCTACGGCGTCCGCGCAGCCGCCCGCCGACGGACGCCGCGATGACGGAGCCGATCCTCGTCCTCACCGGCGCCACCGCGTCCGGCAAGTCCTCACTCGCGGTCCAGCTCGCCGAGGAAGCGGGTGCCGAGCTCGTGTCGATGGACTCGATGGCCGTCTACCGCCGCATGGACATCGGGACGGCGAAGCCCTCTGCGGCCGAACGAGCGCGCGTCCCCCACCATCTGATCGACGTCGTCGGGCCCGACGAGCCGTTCGACACCGCGACGTGGTGCCGACTCGCGCAGGCCGTCGTCGACCGGGCCGACGGACGCCCGCTGATCTTCGTCGGGGGCACGCCCCTCTACCTGATGGCCTTCTTCAAGGGGATGCTGGAGGGGCCGTCCGCCGACCCTGGGATCCGCGCCCGCCTGGAGGCCGCCGAAGACCAGGACCCCGGCTGCCTCCACCGCCTGCTCGTGGAGCGCGATCCCGCCGCCGCGGCACGGATCCATGTCCGGGATCGGAAGCGACTGGTCCGCGCCCTCGAAGTCCTCGAGCAGACGGGCCGCCCGATTTCCGAGCAGCAGGACACGTTCCACGCGAGCGGCTGGCGGATCCCCTGCAGGGTGCTGTGGATCGATCGGGACCGCGACGACCTCCGCGAGCGCGTGAAGGTGCGGACGCGGGCGATGCTCGAGGCGGGACTCCTCGAAGAGACCCGCTCGATCCGGGAGGACGTGGGCTTCGCGCCAGCCGCGGCCGCAGCGATCGGCTACGCGGAGTGCCTCCGCCACCTGGAGCGCCCGTTCAAGGACGAGGAAGAGCTCCGGAACCGGATCCGGCGCAGCACGCACCGCCTGATCCGCCGGCAGACCACCTGGCTGCGACGGGTTCCCGGGATCCTCCGGATGACCGAGGGATACGACCTGGCGACCGCCCGGCGAATCCTCGCGGCGGATCGGGCGCGCGGTTGACGCTGCCCGGGCGCAGCTTCCACGATACGGATCGCGGCCCCCTCACCGCGCTCGCCACCAGGGCATCTCGCCCCGCCGACGCCATGATGCGACTTCTCCTCCCGCTGCTCGCGGCTCTCGTTCTCGCTGGCCCCTCTTCGCTGACCGCACAGGAAGGCGCAGCAACGCCTGCCGCCGTCGAACAGCAGGAGCCCGGCTTCTTCGACAAGGGCGGCGCCATCGACCAGTGGTTCGGCGCGGCCCTCGAAATCGTCGCCTACGTGCCGTTCTACAACCTGCTCGGCGGGCCGGACGCGGCGCCGGAGACGGACGCATCCGGCGAGCCCATCCTGGGCCCCACCGGTAGCCCTGTGGTCCGCCAGCTCCCGCTCGTCGTGCTCTGGCTCGTCATCGGAGCGGTGTTCTTCACGCTCTCCTGGCGGTTCGCGAATCTGCGGCTCTTCCGGCATGCGATCGAGGTGGTCCGCGGGCGCTTCGACAACCCGAACGACCACGGCGAGGTGACCCACTTCCAGGCCCTCGCTTCGGCGCTGTCGGCCACGGTCGGCCTCGGCAACATCGCCGGCGTCGCGATCGCAGTCGGCACCGGCGGACCGGGCGCGACGTTCTGGATGATCCTCGCTGGCGTCCTGGGAATGTCGCTGAAGTTCACCGAGTGCACGCTCGGCCAGAAGTATCGGAAGATCGACGCCGAGGGCCACGTGTCCGGCGGCCCGATGCACTACCTGAAGGACGGGCTCCGTGAGGTCGGTGCCGGCCCGCTCGGCTCGGTCCTGGCCCTGCTGTTCACCGTGTTCTGCATCGGCGGCTCGCTGGCCGGCGGCAACTCGTTCCAGGTCAACCAGTCCCTCGGCATCCTCAAGCAGGAGGTCCCGTTCTTCGAGCAGAACGGATGGGTCTACGGCGTGCTGATGGCGGTCATCGTCGGCATCGTCATCATTGGCGGCATCCGCCGCATCGCGCAGACGGCCGAGAAGATCGTGCCGGCGATGTGCGGGATCTACGTCCTGGCCTGCCTCGTCGTCATCGTCGGCCACGCGGGCGAGATCCCACGCGCCATCAGCGAGATCTTCTCGGGGGCCTTCGAGAGCGACGCGATCTACGGCGGCGTGCTCGGGTCGCTGATCCTCGGCTTCAAGCGCGCCGCGTTCTCGAACGAGGCGGGCGTCGGTTCGGCCGCGATCGCGCACTCGGCCGCCCGGACCGAGTATCCGGTCCGCGAGGGCATCGTCGCGCTGCTCGAACCGTTCATCGACACGGTCCTCGTCTGCACGATGACGGCGCTCGTCATCGTCATCACCGGTGTCTACGACCCGCAGGGTGCGCACGTCGACCTGATCGCGAGCAACAACGGCGCCGCGCTGACCCGCGCTGCTTTCCAGTCGGTCGACTTCCTCGGCGTCGCGGTCTGGTTCCCCTACGTCCTGCTGGTCGCCGTCGTGCTCTTCGCCTTCTCGACGATGATCTCCTGGAGCTACTACGGCGAGCGCTGCTGGACGAACCTGTTCGGCCCCCGATCGTCGTTGGCCTACAAGCTCCTCTTCCTCGTCTTCGTGGTGCTGGGCTCGATCGTCAGCGCCACGAACGTGCTGGAGTTCGGCGACCTGATGATCTTGATCATGGCGTTCCCGAACATCCTCGGGCTCTACTTCCTGCGCGGCGTCGTCGCGCGCGACCTGCGCGCCTACGAAGCGAAGCTCGCCAACAACGAGTTCAAGGTCTGGTCTTGAGCAGCCGCCCCCGCGCGACCGACCCGGCCGCCCTCGCCCGGGCGGCCGCTGCGATCGGGGTCGACGCCGACGCGGGCACTTGCCGGCGACTCGCGGCCTACCTGGACGCGATGCTCGACGAGAACACGCGCATCAACCTGACGGCGATCCGTGACCCCGAGGCCGCGCTGTGGCTCCACGCCGTCGACGCACTCGGCCTCGCGTTGGCCATTCCCGAGGGAGCGGCGCGCGTCTTCGATCTGGGCACCGGCAATGGCTTCCCGGGGGTCGCCGCGGCGGCGCTCTGGCCGAAGGCCCGGACCGTGCTCTGCGACCGGACCCGCAAGAAGGTCGACGCGGTCTCCCGCTGCGTGGCGCGGGCGGGCCTCGGAGCCGAGGCAGCCTGGCTGGACGCGGACCAGATCCGTTCCCAGCACCCGGAACTCTGCGGTGCGTTCGATGTCGTGACCGCCCGCGCCGTGGCCGACCCGGTCGCCGTCGCGCGCAGCGCGCACCCGCTCCTCGCGCCCGGAGGACGCCTCGTGCTCTGGCTGACCGCAGAGGACCATCCTCCCGTCATGCTGGCCGGAAACCTCCGCAAGGAGTCCCGGCACACCTACACGCTCGAGGTCGATCCGCCGCGGGAGCGCGCGATCGCGGTGTGGCGCCTGGAAGCCTGACGACGACGCATCGCCCCGATCGCCACTGCCGCGCGGCGCGCGCGCCGACTCGGACCCGGACGAGATTCAAGCGTCCGGTAACGACAACGAGCCGCTTTCGCGGCTCGCGTCACGCCCTCTGCCTACGGCAGGGACAGCGACTCCGAGGGGATTCGCACCCGTCGCCTCACGGCAACAGCCAGCCCCGCAACGGCGTCCAGACAACAGCGGGCTGAGCCCGCGGCTCGGCTCAGATCCTCACAGACCCGGGACCCAAGGCATCACGTTGGTCAGGATGCCCGAGCCCAGCGAGTAGAACGTGGTCGAGAAGTAGTTCTCGTCCGTCTCGTAGTTCACGTAGGGGTCGGTGCTCGAGTAGTTGAACAGGTGACGGTTGATCGTCGACCCGATGCGCCCGAGGTCACGCGACAGCGCGTTGGTGCGGCCGTCCATCGTCCGGCTCACCGCGAGCCACTTCTGCTCGCGATCGTAGTCGCTCGCCATCGACTGGACGTCCGCGACGGTCACGGTGCCGTCGTTCGACGCGTTGTTCCAGGAGCTGCAGGCGCCCAACAGCGCGAGAGGGAGGAGCAGTGCGAACTTGCGCATGTCTACGAGGAGTGGAGGGGTCTGAGGGAGACCTGCGCGGAATCCGAGGGGTCGGAGTCGCGCCGTGAGGTCGGGAAGGTAGCCAGCCCGGCGAGCCGCCGCAACCAGCTTTTTGCAGTGCTTCCGCTCCCCAGCTCTGGTCCGCGCGCGCTTCCCAACGCCCGTTCCGCCGCGTAGGGTGCGCGGATGGCGCGACAGCAGGCAGCCCGGGGCACCGAGGACCTCTTTCCGGAACGTATCCCCTGCTTCGAGCACATCTTCGGGAACTTCCGGGACGTCGCCGAACGGGCTGGCTACCGCGAGATCCGCACTCCGATGCTCGAGGACACGCGGCTGTTCGTCCGCTCGCTCGGCGAGGCGACCGACGTGGTCGAGAAGGAGATGTTCACGGTCGCCCGCGGCGACACGAGCGTCACGTTCCGTCCCGAGGGCACGGCGCCGGTGGTCCGCGCGTATCTGGAGGCCAACCTCGACAAGGTCCGCCCGTTCCAGAAGTTCTACTACGTCGGACCGATGTTCCGGTTCGAGCGCCCGCAAGCTGGCCGCCAGCGCCAGTTCTACCAGTGCGGCGTCGAGGCCCTCGGCGCGGACAGCCCCCTGCTGGATGCCGAAGTGATCGGCGTGGCGATGCGGACCTTCGCGGCGATGGGGCTGGAGGGCTACGAGCTCCACATCAACAGCATCGGTGACCGCGCGGACCGTGAGGTCTTCCGCGCCGTGCTCCGCGAACACATGCTCGCCCACCTCGAGACACGCTGCGACGACTGTCGCCGCCGGATCGAACGCAACGTGTTCCGCATGCTCGACTGCAAGGTGAAGGACTGCCAGCCGAGCAACCGTTCGGCGCCGCGCTTCATCGACCACCTGACGCCGGAGAGCCGCGCGCGCTTCGAACAGACGCTCGAGGGCCTCACCGCGATGGACATCCCGTTCACGATCGACCCGGCGATCGTGCGGGGTTTCGACTACTACACGCACACCGTCTACGAGGTCCAGGCTCCGCAGCTCGGCGCACGCAGCGCGATCTGCGGAGGCGGGCGCTACGACACGCTGATCCCAGACATGGGCGGCCCGGAGATGGGCGCGACCGGGTTCGCGATCGGCGTGACCCCGACCCTGCTGGCACTCGAGCAACAGGGTCACCCCGCGGCGAAGCCCCAGGAGCTCGGGATCCCGGTCTTCGTGGCCCCGGTCACCGCCGACGAGCGGATGCCGGCGTTCCGACTCGTGGACCAGCTCCGCGCGGCGGGACTTCGCGTCGAGACCGACTTCGAGGGCAAGAGCATCCGTGCGCTGTTCAAGTCCGCCGACCGGCGCGGCGTGCAGCTGATGCTGGTCCTCGGCCCCGAGGAAGTGGCCGCGGGGCGGGTGAAGATCAAGGACCTCCGTCGCGGAGACGAGTTCGAGCTTCCCACCGACACCACGCTGGCGGACGCCCTGCGGCAGCGACTCGAGGCTCCCGGCGCCTGACCCCATGGCCGGCGCTGGGATCTGCCTCTACGGGGGCTCGTTCAACCCGCCCCACCGCGCCCACCTGCGGCTGGCCGCAGCCGCCGTCGCACGACTCGATCCCGCGCAGCTCCTCGTCGTGCCGTGCGGTGACCACGCGCTCAAGGCGGCGGGCGCGCTGGCTCCGGCCAGGGATCGACTCGTGATGTGTCACCTGGCGTTCGCGGGCATGGACCGCGTCGTGGTCGACCCGATCGAGGTCGAGCGGGGCGGCACGTCCTACACGACCGACACGCTGCGAGCGCTCCGAGAGCGGATCGATCGCGACACGCCGCTGTTCGTGCTGATCGGTTCGGACAACCTGCCGGAACTGCACCGCTGGCACGAACCCGACGCCCTGTTCGAACTCGCGACGGTCGTCACCTATCCGCGCCCTGGATACCGGGTCGACGCACCCCACCTCGCACGCTGCATCCTCACCGAGCCCCAGCGGGAGCACGTGCTGGCGCATGCGCTGCGGGACGTCGAGGTGGACGAAGCGGCCGCCACCGCGATCCGGCAGGACCTGGGGGCCGGTCGGGACGCGGAGACGGTGCCCCCCGCAGTGCTCGACTACATCCGAGAGCACGGGCTCTACGGAGCGGGGCGCGGCCGCGGATGATCGTCGAGGCGACCAGCTGCGGCCTGGGGACGGTCGCCGTCCTGCTGATCGTCTTGTGGGGCTACCGGCAGGGACGCAACGTCCTGCCCGAGGACTGCCCTCGACCGGGACGCAAGCGCCACGGCCGCCCGACACCGATGGCGGGGATCATCCCCTGCCTCGCCGCGGCCATCTGGTTCGGGGTCGCGGGCCATCCCGTCCTGGCAGGCGCCGTCCTGGTGGCTGGTGCGACAGGATTCGGCGACGACCTCCGCAAGGCGCGTCACGACGGCCTCGGTTGGCGCACGAAGGCATGCGGACTGATCGGTGCCTCGGCTCTGGTGGTCCACGGCACGCTCGGGATCGACGCGGTCCCCCTCGAGGTGTGCGCCGCGTTCGTGGCCGCCACCTTCGTCTGCATCAACGCCACCAACTTCCTCGACAACATGCACGGCGTGGCGACGTCCGTCGCGGTGGTTGGCCTCGCGCTGACGGCCGCGGGCGGACGGGAGGAAGCCCTGCCGCTCGCCGCGATCTGGCTCGCCTTCCTGCCGTTCAACTGGCCGCACGGGAGAGCGTTCCTCGGCGACGCGGGCGCGTATGCACTCGGCACCTCGCTCGCGGCCATGGCGGTGCTGGCCGCAGACGGGCGGCCGCTCGCCGCGCTCGCGCCGACCGCCGTGCTGTGGCTCGACTTCGTGCAGGTGGTCAGTGCGCGGCTCTACCTCGGCTACGCACCCTGGATCGGCGACCGCCGCCATCTCTCCCATCTCCTCCTGGGAGCAGGCGTCCCCCTCCCCCTCGTCGCGCCGGTGCTGGCCGCGGTCGCCCTCGCTGCGGGACTCGCGATCCCGATCCTCGCTCCCGCAGACTGATCCGACCACAATGCGCGCCCTCGCGCGCTCTCCACCCATGACTCCCCTCCGCCTCCGCGGCCTGATCGCTGCCCCCCACACTCCGCTCCGCAAGGACCTGAGCGTCGACCTCGACCGCATTCCGGCCCAGGTCGATCACCTGCTCGCCGGCGGGGTCCAGGGTCTCTACGTGCTCGGGAGCACGGGAGAAGGTCCGTCGATGACGACCGCAGAACGACGCGCCGTCGCCGAAGCCTTCGTGCGCGCCGTCGGAGGCCGCGTCCCGGTGGTTCTCCAGGTCGGACACCCCGCGATGGCAGAGGCAAAGGAACTCGCGCGGCACGCCGCCGCGATCGGTGCCGATGCCTTCTCGGCGGTGTTCACCAGCTACTTCCCGGTCACCGGGGTCGCCAACGTCGCAGAGCACCTCGCGGCGATCGCAGGCGCCGCTCCCGACCTGCCGTTCTACGCGTACCACATCCCAGCCCTGTCCGGGTTCCACGTCGACGGCCGTGCGTTGCTGGACGCGCTCGACCCGCTCACGCCGAACCTGGCCGGCATCAAGTTCACGGCCCCCCAGGTCTTCGAGTTCCAGTCGTGCGTCGAGGCCTACGGCGGCCGACTCGACGTCCTCTACGGATGTGACGAGATGCTGCTCGCTGGCGCCACCGTCGGTGCGCACGGCGCGGTCGGCAGCACCTACAACTTCGCGGCCCCGCTCTACGCGCGGATCCTGAGGGCCGTGGAAAAGGGCGACGTGACCACCGCCCGCACCGAACAGGCGCGGTCGGTGGAGATGGTTCGCGTGCTGTTCCGCCACGGCGGGGCCCCGGCGATCAAGGCAACGATGGGACTCTGCGGCTTCGACTGCGGACCGGTCCGCCCGCCGCAGCGCAACCTGACTCCGCAGAGCCTGGATGCGCTGCGCAGCGACCTCGACGCGATCGGCTTCTTCGACTGGCGCACGGCGTGAGCCTGCGAAACCGACGGCCGGGACATGCGGCCGTCACGCGCGGTCGCACAGCCGCAGAGCGACGGCGACCGCGAGCCCGGCATCCGTTGCCGTTGTGCCGTCCGGATCGCGCGCGGCTACCCGCCGGCACTCAGCCGACCTGGCAGGTCGCCGAGGACTCCGCGTCGAAGAGCTCTGCACGGCGCGCTTCGACGTCGTCGATGCTGAGCGCCTGCATCCGGGCGAGCTGGCCGAACGGCGCGATCCCGAGCAGCGCCTCCTCAGCCTGCCCGAAGGCGAGGCTCTGGACCGAGTCGAAGCTGCGGACCAGCGATCCCAACTGGCGACGGCGGATGCGCTCGAGGTCTGCCTCGCGCACGTCGAGCGGACGCTCGAGCAGCTCCCGCAGCACGGCTTCGACCCGCGGGGCATCCTCGGTCTCGCAGACCAGCGCCGCCGTGCCGAAGCGCGCCTCGCCGAGGTAGCTCCCGGTCATCGAATCGTCGAACGCACCGCTCCGCTGCGCCTCTTCCCGCGCATCGCTTCCCGCCCCGAGGATCAGGTCCATGCAGACCCGCGTGGCGAGATCGCGGCGCAGACGGACTTCGGGGTCCGCGACCAGCTGCCGGTCCTTGTAGCCGAGCAGGAACCGCGGACGGGCCACCTCCATCGACACGCTCACGCGCCGCTCCATGGGTCTCCCCAGGTCGTCGGGACAGAAGCGTTCCGGAGCGGCTCCCGTCGGGATCGCAGCCGCGTCCGCAAGCTCGAGGACACGGTCCGGCTCGACCGGCCCCGCGACCGCGAGCGCCATGTTCCCCGAGCGGTAGAAGGCACCGAAACAGGCGAGCAGTTCCTCGACGTCGATGTCTGCGATCGACTCGACGGTGCCCCCGACCGGGTGACGGACCGGGTGCTCGGCGTAGAGAGCGCCCAGCAGCCCGAAGAACCCGCGGTAGACCGGCGAGTCCTCGTACATCCGGAGTTCCTGCGCGATGATGCCGCGCTCCTTGTCGACGTTCTCGGGCGTCAGGTGGGCCCTCGACACCAGGCGGAGAAGGTCCTCCAGGTTGGCCTCGAACGCGGTGCCCGCCTGGAAGTAGTACGTGGTGCGGCCGAAGCCGGTCATCGCATTGACGCGTGCCCCGCGCTTGCCGAATCGCTCGAAGACGTGGAGATCCTGGTCTTCGAACAGCTTGTGCTCGAGGAAGTGGGCGACGCCTTCGGGGCTGCGGTGCACGCTCCCTCCGTCGACCGCGAAGCCGAGATCTGTGCTGCCGTAGCCCACCGAGACCACCGCACAGACATCGCGGAAACGGGCCGTCGGCACGACGCGCACCGGCATGCCGGACGCCGCGCGCGCCACCAGCACCTCTTCGCCGAGGATCGGGTCCGCGTGGCGGACGAATCGGTCCTTCGTCATGCTTCTCCGCCCTCCGTCCCGGCGAGCAGGTAGTCGAAGTCCAGCCACAGCGACTCGGCGGCCGCCACGATCTCCGTGCGCCCGACGCGCGCACAGGCCTCGACGGCCGCGCGCGGATCCCGGTCGATGCCGAGGGCCCACTGCCCCATCGCGAAGCGGCAGCGACTGGCCGCTGCGTCGTCCACACCGAGGATGCCCTCGACGAGGCGTGCGCGCGCGATGTCGAGTTCCGCATCGTCGAACCGACCGGCACGCAGGGCATCGATCTGCAGCGCGATCTGTTCCCGGGCCGCCGCGGCCGCCTTGCGTTCCAGACCGACCTGGACGTGCATCAATCCCTTGTGTCGATCGACCGAAGCCGAGGCGTAGTACGCGAGGGAGAGCCGCTCCCGCACCTCGCGGAACAGGCGCGAGCTGGGAGATCCCCCCAGCATCCCGACCATCAGGTTCCTCGCGAGCCACTCGTCCGGCTGCGCGTCCCCTTCGAAGCGGTGGACCTGGACGAGCTTGCTCTGTCGAAGCGAAAGATCGTCCGTCTCGGCCCGCGCCGCGCGCCGCGAGATCTGGACGGGCTCCGGGCATCGCACGGGCGCACGCTCGGGAAGCGCGTGGACGAAGCGCTCGACGGCGGCGAGCAACTCGGCCTCCTCGAACGCCCCGCAGGCACAGAGCAAGGCTTCGCCCCGGACCAGGAAGTCCTGCAGGGCCACCGCCGGCATCCCCGCATCGAGGCCGGCCACCGCATCGGCACCGCCGTGCTCGGGGACCTCCATGGGCTCACCCGCGCACGCACGGCGCAGGGCCTCGGACATCGCGTAGCGCCCCGGGTCGTCTCGCTCCGCCCGGATGGCATCCTGCAGCTGCCGACGCTCGCGGTCGAATCGGTCGGGCGGGAAGGCGCCCGCGACGAGACGCGGCCGCGTCAGGATCTCCGCGAGCAGCTCCGAACCATCGCCCAGCTGATCTGGGGCCCCGGGCAGGAAGCCACCAGCCACGGCATCCAGCACGAGCCGCAGCACGTGCGTCTCCCCGACCTTCGTCGTGCCCGGGACGACGACCGCACCGTGGAGTTCGTCCATCCGCCGCGCGAGCGACGGACGATCCGGATGGACCTCGGTCCCGAGGAGCAGGAGCCCCGGCAGGACAGCGCGCGACGCGGCGTCGAGAGCAGTCAGCGGTCGGCGGAACTCGACCACCAGACGCGCCGTCTTGAAGCGCGCATCCGCCGCGAAGAGCAGCGGCACGCCGCCAACCTCGACGTGGCGGAATCCAGCGAAGACGGACTGCGTCACGCGTGGACGCTCCAGGAGGGCGGAGGCTCGTTCCGCACGGCGATCCGGACGCCTGCAGGCCGGGGCCCCATGCTCACGAGACTGCGGACGCAGGAAACAGCCCCGGATTCGCGTCGGCGTCGCGGGGCCCCACTCCCCTCAGCCCGGCGGCGGCGAGCCGGGCCGGCAAAGCTGCGCGCCCTCAATTGCGGTAGGTGATCCGACCGCGGCTCAGGTCGTAGGGCGAGACCTCGACCGTCACGCGGTCCCCCGGCAGGATGCGGATGAAGTGGCGACGCATCTTTCCGGACACGTGGGCCAGGATGACGTGGCCGCTCTCGAGTTCGACCCGGAAACGGGCCCCTGAGAGGGCTTCCACGATCGTGCCCTCCAGCGTGATGGCTTCTTCTTTGGCCAAATGGCTCCTCCGTCGGACCGTGCCGATCACCTGATCGGGCTCGCGGCCGAACGGGCCATCATGCCACGCGCCTGGGGCACGGCACAACAGGCCCGCGGCGACGCAGAGGCACCGCCTCGGAACGGAACTCAGCCGGGACGGCGCAGCAGGTCCTTGCTCAGCCCATCCGGATCGAGATCAATCGCCCGCACGACGACGGAAGCCAGTGGACGCCCGCTCCCGGGAGGCCCCTGGTAGACGAGCAGGCTGGTCGGCACGGCCACGCCCCGACCCTCGGCGTAGCCCCGCAACAGCACGAATTCCGGAAGCGCGATCGGGCGCTCTCCTTCACCGAGCGGGGTGATGACGACGGCCGTGAGACGGTCATCCTCGACGTCGAACCAGGCCTGGACGACACAGCGCGGCTCCGCCGGGCCGTCCGCGGGCGGTGCGAACATCGGGAACCGCGTCGCGACGCCACGAACCACGTGGCAGGTGCGGACCTCCTTCCGGCCGACCGCCAGATCGCGGACGCCGAGGAGCTTCACTTCGGACAGCGCGCCGAGGACGCTCGCCGGATCGAGGAAGGACAGCAGCTGACGCGCGAGCCCGACCTGCTGGCGCACGGCCTCGCGCTCCTGCTCCCGCTCGCGACCGGCGATGCTCTCGACGCGATCTCCGACGCGCGACCACGCGCCACGGTCGTCCCAGCCGCGCTCCAGGACCTCGCCCGGCTCCTCGACCCGGTAGCGGAGGTAGCGCGGCATCAGGAACTCGGCCGCGACGTCGATCTCGTTGCTCGCCTGGTCGGCGGCAATCAGCTTGAACCGCAGCGCCGCCCGGAATCGGTCGAGCGGATCTTCCGCAGTATCCCGCTCACCGAGATGGGACTTCCGGATCCGGGCGAGCACCGCCTTCAGGGTCTCCGGGTCGTCCGGGTCGGAAGGCTGCCGCGCCGACTCGGGCTCCTGGGGATCGGAACCCGCCCCGGGTGGGGAGACCGGCTTCGGCGGCTCTTCCTGGGCGATCCCGACCGAGCCGAAGCCCCAGACCACACACACCGCCAACCACCCGACCATCCGCGGACTCATGCCCGCACGATAAGGCGGTTCGGCCGCGGGGGGCCAGGGCCGTTCCGCCGGCCGCACCGGGAACCGCCTCAGGGCACCCGTCGCCGGAAGAACCTCTCCAGCTCTTCCTGGCTGAAGGTCAGAACGGTCGGTCGGCCGTGCGGGCAGTTGTGCGGGTGCTCGAGACCCTGCGCCTCGGCGAGGAGCTCGCGGATCTCGGTCTCCCGAAGCCGGTCTCCCGACATGATCGCCGCCCGGCAGGCCATCGAGTGGAAACGTTCGGCCACGATCTCCCGTGCCCGCGGGCGCGCCTCGTCCTCACCGTCCGCGCGAAGCAACGTCTCGATCAGCACGCGCGGCGCGATCCGGCCGAGCAGGGCCGGCACGCCGTGGATCGCGATGGATCGCCCCCCGAAGTCCTCGATACGAAGCCCCTCTTCGGCCAGGACGTCCTGCTGGTCGAGAAGCCAAGCCTTGTCGGATGGCGCCAGCTCCAGCACTTCGGGCACGAGGAGGTTCTGGACCAGGACCGCGCCGCGCGCCGCGTGCCGGTTCTTGAAGCGCTCGTAGAGGACGCGCTCGTGCAGCGCGTGCTGATCCACCACGACCATCCCGTCGTCCGTCTCGAAGACGAGGTAGCAGTCCAGGACCTGGAGGAATCGCCGCTCCTCCAGACCACCGAACGGCACGTCCTCCGCGGCGGACTCGGAGACGGCCTCGGCCCGCGGGACGCCGTCGGTATCCTGAGCGGCGCGGGCACTCGCCGGTGAGGCGGCCGAGGACGCCGCCGAAACGCTCACGCCTCCCGACGCAGCGTGTCCATCCACGAGACGGGCACCGGACTTGGGAAGAGGCTGGATCGTCGGCGCCGCCGCTCCCGCTCCGAAGAGGTCGCGCGGCAGTTCGGGAAAGCCGGCCTGGGCGCGCGGCTTGTCCCGCGCACCGGTGATCGCTCCTCCGCCGCGCTTGGGCGCAGCCGCCGCCTCCCGGAGCCCGGTCGTCACCGCCTCGTGCAGAATCCCGCACGCACGGCGCCCCTGCAGGAACCGCACCTCGGACTTCGTCGGGTGCACGTTCACGTCGACCTCGTCCGGCGGGAGCGCGAGATCGAGGAAGTAGACCGGTTGCTGGCCGGGCATCAGGAACTCGCGGTAGGCCTGACGCACGGCCATCGCCGTCGATCGGTCCTTCGTGAAGCGCCCGTTCACGTAGAGCAGAGACAGCGTCGCGTCCCGGCGCGCGGCATCCGGGGTGCCGATCAACCCTCGCGCCGCGTAGGTGTCCCAACGGACCTCGACCTCGACGAGGTGTTCGACGAGGTCGGCACCGAACGCTCGCCCCACCCGGTCGACCAGGGACTCGCCGGCCGGCAGCCGCAGCACTTCGCGGTCGTCCGCGACCAGCGTGAAGTCCACGTCGAGCCGCGCCAGCGCGAGCCTCGCCAGCAGGTCCTCGATCCGGGCGCGTTCGGCACGCGCCGTGCGGAGGAAGCGTCGCCTGGCCGGGGTGTTGAAGAACAGGTCCCGGACCTCGAGCACGGTCCCCGGCGGGCAGCCGCACGGCCGGACCGGTCCGATCGCACCCCCTTCACAGCCGATCTCGAAGCCCTCGTCGGCGCCCGCGCGCCGCGAGCGGATCGTCACGCGCGCGATCGAACCGATCGACGCGAGCGCCTCACCGCGAAAGCCGAGACTGGCGATGTGGTCGAGGTCGGCGAGCGAACCCAGCTTGCTGGTCGCATGGCTGACGAAGGCGAGCTCGAGGTCGGCGGCCGAGAAGCCGCCTCCGTCGTCACTGATGCGGATCGACTCCCGCCCCCCATCGCGCAGCTCCACGGTCACCCGAGTCGCGCCGGCATCGAGGCTGTTCTCGACGAGCTCCTTGACCACCGAGAACGGGCGCTCGACGACTTCGCCCGCCGCGATCTGGTTGACGACCTCCGGAGGCAGCACGCGGATCACGCTGCACCCTCCCGGAAGTAGCGCGCGAGGAATCGCTCGAGGATCGAGCGCGGCTCCTCCCCGCTCTGACGCAGCTCACGCTGCGCGTCGAGAACGAGCAGGAGACCGCGCCGGAGCCGGGACTCGGGGTTGGCTTCGACCTGGGCAACGAAGCGATCCACGAACGTGCGCACGCCGACGCGACCGGCAATCTGATCCGTTCGCATGCCCTCCTCACGCAGCGCCGTGCCGCGGTGCACGTTCATCATGCTCTGCCAGAGCCACGACGTGACGAACGGGAAGATCCCGCCTGCGTCCATCCCCGACCCGTCTCGGGCCCGCACGCCGCGGGCGAACATCGCGTCGAGGGAGCGCTCCGCGCGCCGACGATCGTGCGCGAGAACGGCCTCGGCGAACTCGAACGGCGTCGACTCGAAGGCCACCGTCAGGTGCGGGCGCAGGTCCTCGGGGCCGAGCGCACCGCTCCGCGGCAGCACGTCGCCGAGGCGGACGAGTTCCGCGACCAGCTCACTCGGGTCCTTGCCGACCGTCGACACGAGCAGGAACGCGGCCTCGGGGGTCAGCTGCGTGCCGTGCCGCCGCGCGCGCTGCGCAACCCACCCGACGAGCTCGGCCTCGAGCGGACTCCGGGAGCGGTCGTAGGGCTCGGCGTACAGATCGCGGAACTCCCCGGTGAAGCCGACCGCCGCGAGCTCCTTCGTGACCTTCTTCCGCTTGTCGAGCTTCTGGACCTCGAGCAGCAGCCCGCAGCCCGCTCCGATCCGGGACAGCACCGGAGCGAGCTCCTCGCCGTGCTGGCCGATCCAGCCATCGCCGCGCCGCACGCAGACCCACGTGCCGGAACCGAACAGCCCGCCCCCGCGCAGATCGTCGATCTCCCGGCCATCGGTCTTCTCGGTCCCGTCGATCCGGCGGAGATCTGCCGACGCAGGAATGGCGGCGAGGACGGCCTCGACGGCCTCGCCCCGGAAGAAGGCGGACGGGCCGGAGATCACGACGACCGGGGGCGGACCCTTCGCGATCTCCTTCTGGAGCCGACCGAGCTCGCGTTCGGGATGGGGCACCGCCACGCGGCCCATGCTAGCCCGCCCCGCGCTCCGGGCCAGGACGCGCTCCGGGGTGCGAATGGACGGACGGAGAGGCCTCCGGCCGCTCAGCCGCCGAAGAGGTAGAGGTCCGCCGCCGTCGCCGCGAGGAGCAGGAGTCCCACCGAGCCGTTCATCGTGAAGAACGCCATGTCGATCCGGGCCAGGTCGCCGGGGCGCACCAGCCGGTGCTGGGCCGCGAGCAGCAAACCGGCACCGGCCAGCCCGGCGTAGAACGCCGCCCCACGACCGGTTCCGAGGGCGAAGCCGACGAAGCCGAGCATCGCCAGCACGTGCAGCACACGCGCGAGCGCGAGCGCGCCCGCGGCGCCGAGCCGCACCGGGATCGAGTGGAGCCCGCGCGCGCGATCGAATTCCTCGTCCTGGCACGCGTAGAGGATGTCGAACCCGGCCACCCAGACCATGACCCCGACCCCGAGCACGACGGCCGCGAGGATGTCTGTGGTGAACACGCCCCGCACCGCGAGCCACGCCGCAACGGGTGCGATGCCGAGCGCGAGGCCGAGCCACAGGTGCGCGAGCGAAGTGAACCGCTTCGCGTGGCTGTAGCCGAGCAGCACGGCGAGGGTCGGCACGGAGAGCCACAGACATGCGGGTCCGAGCAGGGCGGCCGCCCCCACGAAGACTCCGCAACAGACCGCGGTGAACACCAGCACCGCACCGGGGCCCAGCACGCCCCGCGGGATCTCGCGACCCTGCGTGCGCGGATTCTCCGCGTCGATCGTCCGATCGGCGTAGCGGTTGTAGGCCATGGCCGCAGAGCGCGCGGCGGCCATCGCGACGACGACCAGACCGAGCACGGCGGGCTCGGGGCGGCCTTCCGCAGCCACCAGCAGGGCGATCAACGCGAACGGCAGTGCGAACACCGTGTGCGAGAACTTCACGAGGGACAGCCAGTCCCGGACACCCGCCCGTGCCGTCGACCCGGTCACGCCTCTTCGCCTTCGTGGAACGGCGACAGCGCCTGGGCCTCCGACTCCGGCGTCCGCCAGCGCGCGACGAGGTCGTGCGCGACGTCGAGCCGATCGAGGATCCGCGCCACGACGAAGTCGACGAGCTGCTGCACTTCGGTCGGCCGGTGATAGAAGCCGGGCATCGCCGGCAGGACCACGGCGCCCGCCTCCGCGAGCTTCAGCATGTTGCGCAGGTGGATCACGGACAGCGGAGACTCACGCGGGACGAGGATCAGGCGTCGCCCCTCCTTCAACGCCACGTCTCCAGCCCGTTCGATGAGGTTGGTGCTGAAGCCGTGCGCCACGCGCGCCAGCGTGCCCATGCTGCACGGGCAGAGGACCACGCCATCGATCTCTGCGCTCCCGCTCGCCGGGGTCGACTCCACGGCCGCCACGTCGAAGACCTCGAGCCGCGCGCGCAGCGGTGCGGGCACAAGGTGCTCGTATCCCCAGCCGGGAGCATCGACGTCGATCCCGCATTCGTGCTGGAGCACCCGCCGCCCTGCGCCGCTGACGACCAGCTGGACCGCCGCGCCGTCTGCGAGGAGGACCTCCAGCAGCCGGAGCGCGTAGACAGCCCCGGACCCGCCGGACATACCGAGCACGAACGTCCTGCCGCGAGCGGGGTTCTTGGCTGCCATGGGTTGGGGTTTCGTGCGGGCGCCCCGCGGCGGATGCCGGGGCCCCGGGGCCAGGGACCAAATCAGTCTAGCGGCCGCCGACCGTTGGCCGGCCGACGACGACAGCCGTCGCGGAGACGCCCTGACCCCAGGCGCGGGCCGCAGCCGTTCACGACTGGGACAGGTAGAAGTGCAGGTCGTAGACCGCGTGCGCGTAGACGACCACCGCGAATCCCCGGAGCACGAACAGTCCTCCGAGAACGACGCCCGCCACCGCCCGGAACGCGAAGATCCGGACGTCGTAGGGCTCGCCCCCGGCGCCGACGTGGTGGAACCACGAGAACGCGAGCGCGCTGACCAGCACCGCGCCGATGACGCCCAGCAGGCGCGGCAGGCCGAACGCCGCTGCGGCCCGCACGAAGCCCAGGGAGAGGAGCGAGAGCAGCCCCAGCCGGAACACGGCTTCCTCGAACAGCCCCGCACCGAGCGAGCCGATCAGGTCCGCGCGCAGACCGGCCCCGAGGGCCCGCCCCTCGAGCACGTAGAACGTCAACGCCTGGGTCACCGGTCCGAGCATCAGCCCGTAGACGGCACCCTCGAGCACCGCGACGCCACCCACGCTCAGCCAAGGCAGGTCCCCGCGCAGCACCCGCACGCCCGCCCCCAACACGCACAGCGCCAGCACCACCTTCAGCACCCGGACCGCGTGCGGCCCGAGCAGCATCAGCGAATCGGTCACGAGCGCCTCGGCGCCGTTCCGGTCCCCTGGGGCCAACGAGAAGCGGAGCGCCTCGTAGATCAGCCACAGCGGCAGGACGGCCAGCAGCGACACCGCCGGGTCCCGGGACCAGGCGAGGTAGCCCTCGTCCTCAGGCGGCGGGCTTGTCGCCTCGGTAGATGGACGCGATGCCAAGGGTGAGGATCCGCGCGGTGGGCGTCGACAGGCCGGCTTCCTGCATCAACCCGAGGAACTCGCCGCGCTCCGGGAAGCCCATCACCGACTGGGGCAGGTAGTCGTAGGCACCGTGACGGTCGCCTGTGATCCAAGACCCGAGTTTCGGGAGCACGCGGCGGAAGTAGAACAGGTAGGCCGACCGGACCAGCGGGAGCCGCGGTT
>JBEAPQ010000051.1:0-3881 GCA_041164325.1 Planctomycetota bacterium
CTTCCCATCGAGCGTGATCGCATACTTGGCGATCGTCCACGGGCGGTCGAGCTTGAGCCAGCGCTCGAACGGGCGGTTGATCGCGCGGCACTCGGCCGCCAGCACGCCGTCGACGACCTCGATCCCCGCGTCCTCGAGCAGCGCGAGCCCCGCCCCGCGATGACGGGGATCCGGGTCCTGGGCACCGACGACCACGCGCTTGATGCCTGCACGCAGGATCGCCTCCGTGCACGGCGGCGTCTTCTTGCCGCCGAGACCCTTCGGGGACGAACAGGGCTCCATGGTCACGACCAGCGTGTCCGGCGATGCTCCCTGACGGTTCGCGTCCGACAACGCGTCGACTTCGGCGTGCGCGCCGCCGTAGGCACGGTGCCAACCGCGCCCGACGACCTGCCCGGCCTGCACGGCCACGGCACCGACGCGGGGGTTCGGCTCGACCTCTCCGCGACCGCGCAGCGCGAGGTCGATGGCCTCCTGCATCCAGTCCGACGATCTCATGCGATGACCTCCGCGTGGTCGTCGGCGAGTCGCTCGCCGACGAGTGAGTGCCCCAGGGCCTCGTGGACCCGGACCGGCACGTAGCGACCGACGAGCGACAGGTCCGTGCTGTCGAAGTGGACGATCCGGTGATGCACGGTCCGCCCCGACATCCGACCTGCGACCTTGCTCGGTCCCTCGACGAGGATCTCCTGCACGCTGCCTACCAGTTGCTGGTTGCGTGCAGCGGTGTGACGTTCCTGGACCTCGAGCAGCACACGGTTCCGCTCGGCCTTCACGTCATCCGGGACGTCGTCGGCCTTGTCGGCCGCGAGGGTCCCGGGGCGCGGCGAATACTTGAACACGTAGCTCTGCGAGAACTGCACGTCCTCCATCAGGCGGACGGTGGCCGCGAAGTCCTCGTCGGTCTCGCCCGGATAGCCCACGATCCAGTCGGAGTGGAGTTCGATCTCGGGCGCCCGTTCCCAGAGCTGCTCGACGCGCATCCGGTAGCGTTCGGCCGTGTAGCCACGGCGCATCGCCTTGAGGATCGCGTTGCTCCCCGACTGCGCGGGCAGGTGCAGGAACCGCGAGACCCTCGGCAGCTCGGCGAGGGCATCGATCAGCTCCGCCGACAGGAAGTTCGGGTGCGACGTGATGAACGCGATCCGCCGCAGCGCTGGGATCTCGTGCAGAGCGCGCAAGAGGCGCGCGAGCGTCACATCCCGGCCGAGGTCCCGGCCGTAAGCGTTGACCGTCTGACCGAGCAGCGTGACCTCGCTGACCCCGTCGTCGCAGAGCCGCTGGGTCTCTTCGACGATGTCGGCGATCGGGCGGCTGATCTCCTGGCCGCGCGTCGTCGGCACGATGCAGTACGAGCACGGCATGTTGCAGCCGCGCATCACGTTGACGTAGGCCTGGGACCGGTGCGGCCGCACGCGGACGTCCCGCCGGATCGTGTCTCCCGACACCCCGTGCCCGACAGCCACCACACCCTCCGACGCGTCCCCCCCAGCGTGGGCGCTGGAGTTCTGGACACGGACGGTTTCGACCTTCGCGTCGATGTCGCCGAACGCCGACGGACCGACCACGAGGTCGACGTGCGGCATCCGCGCACGCAGGTAGCGCTGGTGCTCCTCCGCCATGCAGCCGAGGACGCCGACGACCAGACTCGGCTTCTCGCGCTTCAGACGCCTGAGCACTCCGAGGCGACTCCAGACGCGGTCTTCGGCGTGCTGACGGACCGAGCAGGTGTTCAGGAGAACGACGTCGGCGTCGGTCTCGCCCTCCGCACGCTCGTAGCCAGCCGCCGTCAGGCGACTCTCGACGAGCTCGGAGTCGAGCTTGTTCATCTGACAGCCGTAGCTCGTCAGCAGGTAGCGCGGGGCGCGGCTCATGGGGACGCGGATGTTAGCCGCGCGGCCCTCCCCGTCCACGCGTGACGTCCGGACGAGTGGGAGCTCACCTACCTCGCCAGCCGCCCACTGCCCTTGGGCGCGCGCGGTCGACGACGTCAGGCGATCAACGCTCGAGCTGCTGGAGCAGCGGATGCGCCGATTCGGGGCCGACCTCGAAGTTCGCGCCCTCGGCATCCGAGTCGAAGCCGTACTCCTGGAGATCGAGGATCGTCAGCTCCTTCACGTTGCCGTCGCCGAGCAGGACGTTGATCGTCCAGTCTTCCCAAGCCGGGCCGAACTCGTTGTCGTCCGCCATCAGCGGCAGCTTGCCGTTGCCGAGGCGGAGCTGACGCACGACCGTCGCACCAGGCCCCGCGTAGTTCGTGTCCTCGCTGCTGAGCTCGTCGAAGCTCCGCCAGATCTGCTCCGGCTCCTGGGACTTCAGCTCGTCCTTGCGCGGATCGTTGGTCTCGGGGGTCCAGTAGCGATCCATGTTCTGCTCGGTCCGCTGGACGACCCCTTCGACCCAGGGCGCGAGCACGAACTTGTGCCCGGTCTTCGACGGCAGCTTCTTGTACTTCTGCTCGTACAGCGTGAGCTGCTGGTAGTGCCACCGGAGGTTCTGCTGGTCAGCCGTAACGCGGGCTCGCAGGCGGGAACCGAAGATGTCCGGGGCGAAGGATGCGATCAGGAGCCCGAGGATCGCGATGACGACCAGGAGCTCGATCAGGGTGAAGCCGGCGGCGCGGTGGAGTCGCTGCATCAGTCGGAGAGGGTCTCGGGACGAAGGGTGCCCCAGTCTAGTCGGGACACGTCCCCATCGCACCCGTCGGAACCAACCGTACAGACCCTAGGGGGACGCCGGCTCGTGCCGACGCCCCCCTAGGTTGCTTCCCTCGTCTCACCTCTCACTCACATCCCCAGGGTCGTGCACCGTCCTCGCGGAGCGGCGGCGATCCCGTCGGGTCGGGGACGAGCCGTCAGTTGCCGGAACCGGTCTGTGCCGGGTCCTGCGGCGGCTGGTCCTGCTTGATCTGCTCGGTCTCGGCGGTCGGGGCCGCCGGACGGGCGGCCGCATCGACGCGGAGCCCCTGCTGCTGGGCGTAGGCCGACGCGAAGAACGGGTCGTTGGCCTGCTTGCCCCACCACTCGCGCCAGCGGAACACGCTCTGCGCCCGCGCCAGCCTGTCGTCGGTCAGGTGGTCGTAGTCGAAGTCGCGACCGGTCGAGGTCTTCAGCGCCTCGTGGCACAGGTAGCGGACCTGGACCTTCGGGGAATCGAGCCCCTCGATCAGCTGCGGGGACTGGGTCAGATCGCCGAGGAGGACGAGCGTCCGCGCCACTTCGAGGCGCACCGACTCGCTGTCGTCGTCGACCTTGGTCTGGAGGTAGGGAATGACCCGGCGGTCGCCGATCTGGGCGAGCACCCAGGCGCAGTTCGAGCGGACCTTCGGTTCGCTGTCGTCGAGCCCCTCGAGGAGGGCCGGAATCGCCTGCTCTCCGGTCTGGGCGAGCCACACGAGGCTGTTGAACAGCTCGTCACGGTGCTGGTAGCGGATGTCCGCGACCCGCTGCTGGATCTCCTGGCCCATCAGGGCGTTGGGTTCCGTGAACGGAAGGTCCGAACGAGCGACGGTGCCGCAAGAAGCCAGCGTGAACAGCAGGGTGGGAAGCGCAAGGGTCCGCATCGGGTCATCTCCTGCCCACCCGGATTGGTCTGCCGTCCGGCGTGAGCGTGCAGTCCTCATCGACCCCTTGCGGCCGACGCTTGAGCGATTTCCTCGCGTCCCTCCCCATCCGAAGCCGAATCGGGCCAGCCCACCCCACAAGACCGAGCCAACCCCGACGGCACGGAACGCCGGTTCTGCCAGGCGCGCGCCGGAGCGAAGACTGGTTCGCCCGCCTCACTCCGGCTGCGCTCACAGCCGCTCGCAACGACGGATGCCGCCTGCAGGGCGGCCGCGCAACGTCAGGTGCGCGCCGAAGCGAAGGCTGGTGCGTCCGCCT
>JBEAPQ010000052.1:0-4192 GCA_041164325.1 Planctomycetota bacterium
GCCCGCCTGGACGAGCTGGCTTCGTGGCTCGCACTCGAGCGCGCGGTCGGCCACCCGATCGTGCCGTTCCCCGGGGAGCCCGCGTCCACCGGGCTGCCCTCGCCCTCGGCGCAGGATGCCGCGTCCCTCGACCCGCACACCCGTCTCGAAGTCATGGCCGAAGCAAAGCGCCACTCCGAGGAGGCCTTCCGATGAACCCGAAGCGCTACGACCTCCTGATCGCCTCCGTCCTCTGCACGTGCATCGGCCTCGCGGCTGGCGCCTATGCCGTAAGCCAGGGCTCGGACCACGCCGACGGCCACGCAGCGGCAGCCGGCGAAGCCGACGCAGCCGGCGATCCACACGACGAGGAGATGCACTTCGAAACCGCGACGCTGGCCAACCTGGGCGTCGCCGAAGCAACGCTGACGCTCGAGCCCGCAGCCCGGACGCGAACCCTCGTCGCAACGGTCGTCGAGACGGCCTCGACCCGGGTGCCGCTGCGTGCACCGACCGACGGAGTCGTCGTCGAGCTGCTGCTGCAGCCAGGACAGCTCGCCCAAGTGGGCCAGCCCATCGCGCGTGTCGTGCGGAGCCCGATCCCGCTGCCAACACTGCCACGCACGATGCACCTCGTGCATCCGGAGCACGGCGAGATCCATGCGTCGATCCGAAGCCTCCGCGAAGCCCGCGCGGATCAGGCCATCGCGACACGTGAACGGGCACGCGTCGAGTCCTTCGTCGGCGGGAGCGCCGGAGAGGCCCAGGTCGTCCCCGGTCAGCGGCTCATCGACCTGCAGGCGACGATCGACCGGGCCGCCGTCCAGGCCGCCGCAGCATCCCACGAACTCGAGCGCCACGGTTTCTCTCGGGAGCAGATCGAGTCGGTCGCCGAGGGGCGGGAGGTCGCGCTGTTCGACGCCGAGCATGCACGTCGTGCGCTCGTCCACGCCGGGATGTTCGGGGGGCTCGCGGACGCACTGCTCGAGGCGCTGCCCGAGACGATCCGGAGCCTCCCGCTGGCCGTGGGCGCCATTGCCGAACTGGAAGCGAACGGCCAGGCCAGCTCCGAGCTGACCCGCTGGCTCGCGTCCGAACCGAGAACCGGACTGCGGTTCCTCGAGGTGGCCTCCCTGTTGCTCTCGGGCAGCGGGCTCGCCGACGTCGAACGTCTGGCGGATCTGGGCGCACTGGAGCCGACCTACGACCTCCGGGCGCCAGCCGGCGCGCCGGACTGGGATCTCGAGTCCCTGGCTGTCCAGGCGGGCACGACCGTGCGTGCCGGCGATGCGGTCGCCCATCTCCGTGACCCGCGCCATCTGCGGCTCCGCATCGACCCTCTCGGCTCCGAACTCGGGCTCCTCCGCCGGGCCATGGCCGACGGCACCGTCCTGCGGGCAGCCCCGCTCGTGGCCGACACAGGCCCTGTCATCGACAGCCTGCAGCTCGATTACGTGGCGTCCGCAACGGACGGTGACGGAACGGTCCACGCGTTCGCGCCCATCGTGAACTTCGAGCTCGCACGCCGTGGTGCCGGCGCTCCGTTCCGGAGCTGGGCCATCGAAGTCGGCACTCGGTATCGGGTGCTGGTTCCCCTCGAGTCGATCGAGGAAGCGTTCGTCCTGCCGCGCGCTGCGGTCACCGCCGACGGTCCGGACCAGATCGTGTTCCTCCCCCACGGCGACGGTGGCTTCGACGAGCTTCCGGTCCAGATCGCCTTCCGCGACGAGGACCGCGTCGTGCTCCGCGCCGCCGACAACCCGGGCCTGAAGCCGGGCAATCGCGTCGTCGTCGCCGGGGCCTTCGAGCTCGGGCTCGCCATGCACGCCGGCGAAGCGGACGCCGGGCACCACCACCACGACCACTGAGCCTCGAGACATGCTCAACCAGATCATCCGTGCGGCGCTCGGCAACCGACTGATCGTCCTCGTGACGGCGATCACCGTCGCCGTGTTCGGGACGCTCGCCGTGCTCCGCTCGCCGATCGACGTGCTCCCGGACCTGGACCGTCCCGTCGTCACGATCCTCACCGACGCACCTGGGCTCGTGGCCGAAGACGTCGAGCAGCTGGTCACTTGGCCCATCGAACAGGTCCTCAACGGCGCGACCGGGATCTTCCGCGTCCGCTCGTCCAGTGCTCCCGGTCTGTCGGCGGTCTACGCCGAGTTCGACTGGAACGCCGACATCTACCGGGCTCGGCAGATCGTGGCCGAGAAGCTGCAGCTCGCCGACGTCCCGCCGGGGATCACGCCGGTCATGGCGCCGGTCAGCAGCATCATGGGACAGGTCCTGCTGGTCGGATACCGGAGCCGGGACGGCAACACGCCCCAGCAGGAGCTGCGACGCATCGTCGACCGCGATGTGCGGACGCGGCTCCTGGCGCTGCCGGGCGTCGCGCAGGTCGTCACCACCGGATCGCGGCCCACCGAGCTCCAGGTCACCGCAGACGCCGATCGGATGCGTGCGTTCGGCGTGACGTTGCCCGAGGTGCGCACCGCCGTCGAAACCGCCAACCGCGCGGCGTTCGGCGGCACCCTCGAGCAGGGCGTCAAGGGACCCTACGTCGGGGTCTCGGGCCGTCTCCGCGCCGCCGACGAGCTCGCCGAAGCGCTGGTGCGCGCCGACGAGGCACGCCCCGTGCGCTTGGCGGACGTCGCGGACGTGACGTTCGGGCCGTCGCGGATCGGCACGGGCGACGCCGGCGTCGATGGCGGACCCGGCGTGCTGGTCGTCGTCACCAAGCAGCCCGGGATCGACACGGTCGAGCTGACCACGCGGATCGAGTCGGAGCTCGACGCACTCCAGGCCCAGCTCCCCGCCGACGTCGAGCGGGTCGACGGGCTGTTCCGGCAGGCAGACTTCATCCACCGCGCGATCGCAAACGTCACGGACGCGGTCCGTGACGGCGCGATCCTCGTCGTGCTGATCCTGTTCCTCTTCCTGATGAACCTGCGGACGACGTGGATCACGCTGACCGCCATCCCGCTGTCGGTCGCGATCGCGGCGATGGTGTTCGCCGCGTTCGGGCTCAGCCTCAACACCATGACGCTCGGCGGCCTCGCGGTCGCGATCGGCACGCTGGTGGACGATGCGATCGTCGACGTCGAGAACGTCTATCGCCGCCTGTTCGAGAACCGGCGCCGCGCCGCCCCCCGGAATACGCTCCAGGTGGTCTACGAAGCGTCCTGCGAGGTCCGGAAGCCCGTGACCTACGGGACGCTGCTGGTCACGGTCGTCTACCTGCCGCTGTTCTTCCTGACGGGCATCGAAGGGCGGCTCTTCCTGCCGATCGGCCTCGCCTACATCGTCAGCGTGACCGCATCGCTGCTCGTCGCGCTGACGGTCACGCCCGTGCTCTGCTACCTGCTCCTCGGCAAGGGCCCGCGCGCGGTGGACGGCGACGCGACACACGCCGAATACGGAGGCCGGTTCGTCGAAGCGCTGCGCAACGCCGCCGGGGCCGTGGCCCGCGCCTCGATCGCGCGGCCGGCGATGATCACCGGGATCGCGCTGTCCCTGTTCCTCGGCGCCGCGCTGATCCTCGCGCTCCGCGGCACGACGTTCCTGCCGCCGTTCAACGAGGGCTCGGCACAGGTCAACATCATGCTCCCGCCGGACACCAGCCTGGCGACCTCGGACCGCTTCGGTCGACGACTGGAGGCCGTGCTGCTCGAGGTCGACGGAGTTGCGCACGTCGCCCGGCGGACCGGCCGCGCCGAGGGCGACGAGCACATCATGCCGGTCAGCACGACCGAGGCGATCGTGTCCTTCGATCCGAACTCCACGCGGAGCCGCGATGCGATCCTCGAGGAGATCCGCCACGAGCTCTCCCACGAGTTCCCCGGGCTGCCGAACGAGACCGAACAGCCCCTGGCGCACCTCCTGAGCCACATGCTGTCGGGCGTCACGGCCCAGGTGGCGATCAAGCTGACCGGCCCCGACCTGCGCGTGCTCCGCGAGCTCGCGGCCGAGGTCGAGGAGGCGATCCACGAGATCCCGGGGGTGCGCGACCTCTACGTCGAGCCTCTGATCGAAGTGGACCAGGTCGAAGTCGCGCCACGCCGTGCCGACCTGGCGCGCCTCAACGTGACGACGGACGACATCGCGGGCACCGTCGCGCTGGCGATGGGCACCGTGGAGGTCTCGCGTCTACGAGATGGGATGGTCAGATTTCTGATCTAGTTTGTCTTTAGCGTATATGTTAGGGCGTATC
>JBEAPQ010000053.1:0-4249 GCA_041164325.1 Planctomycetota bacterium
CCGAGCAGCAGCGCGACCTTGGCGACGGTCCACCAGGATTCGGCCTGGAACATCAGCCCGACCAGCAAGAGACCGGCTCCGAGCATGTCGGTGACACCCGAGGCGTGGAGTCGGCTGAACAGGTCCGGCATGCGCAGGATGCCGATGCCACCGACCAGCGTGAAGAACGCGCCCGCCAGCAGGCACGCCCAGCTCACGAAGTCGGCAAGGACCGGCGTCATCGACGTCCCTCCAAGTGCGCCGTCCGAACCGTCTTCGCGTCGTGACCGGTTCCTCCCAGGTCGCCGTAGCGGAAGTACTTCAGCACCGCCGTCGTGCCGATGAAGTTCATCAGCGCGTAGATCATCGCGATGTCGAGGAAGTCCGGTCGGCCCGCCGCGAACGCGGACACGCTCAGGAGCATGACCGTGACGGTGCCGAACATGTTCGACGCCAGGATCCGGTCGTAGACGGTCGGACCTCGCAGCGCGCGGACCAGTGCCATCGCCATGGTGACGACCACGGCCACGATGACGGGAACGAACATCAGCCGTCTCCCTCGGAGCGCAGCTCGCGCTGCGCGCCCTCGACGACCCGCACCCGGGATTCCATGTCACCCAGGGCAAGCTCCCGAGCGGACGCCTCATCGAGCGCGTGGACGACCAGGTGGTCGTCCCAGACGTTGATGCACACGGTGCCTGGCGTCGCCGTGATCGAGTTGGCGTAGATCGCACGTCCAAGATCCGACCTCAGTCCCATGGGCACCCGGACGAGGCGCGGCGCGATCGGCATGCGTGGTGACAGGACGACGCGCGCCACCGACAGACTCGATTGGAGGATCTCGACGCCCAGCCACGCCGAGTAGGCGAGTGCGCGGAACAGGATCTCGAACGGGAACCCCTCCCGATCGACCACGCCCATGCGGTGGGTGAGGCTCGCCACGACCACGATCGAAACGGCACCGCATCCGAGGATCAGAGGCTCGGTGTGGCCCGACAGCGCGAACCAGAACGCGCCCATCGCCAGAGAGAGGATCAGCAGTCGCAACGCAGCACCTTCAGCGCCGGGGGTGATCGCGCGTGCCGACGCGCAGTCGGACGCGGACGGACCGGGGCGTGCCCGGTCCGGACACAGCGCGGTTCGCCGAGCCGATCACGCGCCGGCCCCCCCGGAACACGCGTGCCAGCCGGGAAATTGCCGCCTGCACCGAGAAGAACGTCCGGCAGCTCCTCCGCCGTTTCCGGAGCGCACGGCGAGGCGACGCCGGCTGGCTCAGCGCCGCGGGCGAGTCAGCGTCGTGAGAGCCTGTGACTTTAATGAGTCACGGGCTCTCCCGCGGCCGCGGAGCGGCCGCCAAGCAGGCACGTCGCAGCCTGTAGACTGATTTCGTCACAGGCTGTGAGCGCGCGTTCCGCCGACTCGACGGCGCCCTCGAGGGTCGACGGCAGCCCGGTGCGCGTCCAATCCCCGCAGACGAGGAGTCCCTCGATGCCGGGAAGACGACCCGGAACGGGACGCACGGCGTCGGACGTGGGCTCGTGGACGATCGTCGCCGCGGACTCTTTCGCGAGCCGTGCACGGGCCCGGCGCAGGACCTCCGGATCCGCGTCCGGGAAGTGCCGGACCAGCTGGGCCCGGGCCGCGTCGATCATGGCGGCGACCGACAGCCCGACCAGGTCCGCCCCTCCTCCCGACAGCACCGCGAAGCGGCGCAGGTCTTCCGCAGGCCGACGCGCGAGGAAGTGGAAGGGCGAGCCCCCCACGAGCGCCACCAGCGAAGCCCCGGGAAGGCCGGGATCCACGTCCGCTTCGAAGTAGACGGACACGATCGGCGAAGCCGCGAGACCAACGCCCGGCAGCGCGCCCGCGCCGAGCAGCCGGCCGAGGACGTGCCAGGGCAGTGCAGAGACCGCCACATCGCCGTCCTTCATCGCGATGGTCTCCCCGGCGCATCCGATCGAGGCCAGCCGACCCTCTTCGACCGCGAGCTCGCGCACCGCCACGCCCGTCCGCACACGCACGCCCGCCGTCGCGAGCGCCCGCGCGGCCGGTTCGTCGATGATCTCCGACCACGGGCGGATCGGCAGCCAGATCGCCGCATGGCGTCCCCGGCCGAGGAACGCGCGACGCAGCGTGTGCAGGAAGCACCGCGCGCCGACGCGGTCTGCCTCGGCGTTCATGATCGCCCGACACATCGGGTCCCAGAGGAAGTCCCGGGGACCGCCCTGCTGACGACGTCCCACGATCCAGTCCTCGACGGTCCACTCCGCCGGGCACGGCCAGACCACGGCGGCAAGGCCACGCAGCGCGCGGAGCCGATCGACGAGCCGAAGCCCGCGGAAACGAAGCAGAGCCGGCCCGAACATCAGCGGAGCCGGCCCCGGGGGAAGCGCGAGGCGCGCGGCCCTGCCGTCTGCCGCGGCATAGGTGAGTTCGAGAACGGGCGGCTGCTCGAACGACGCTTCGGTGCCGAGGCGACGCAGCAGGCGACGCATCGCCGCGTAGCCGCCCAACATCACGTGTGGCCCATTGTCGCAGCGCTCCACCGTGTCGCGATCGGGCAACGTGAACGCCCGACCACCCAGCCGGCTGCGCCCCTCGATCAGTTCGACCGCGAAGCCACGGTCCGCGAGGCCGAGCGCCGCAGCGATTCCCGCGACGCCTCCACCGAGCACGAACGCCCGTCGCTGTCCGACCGAGACCAAGATGGCTGCGGAAGATGCCCGATCGCGCGCTTCCGGTCACGGGGCCACACGGTCGGCGACGCGACTTCGTGACGCACGTCTCCCGAACCGGTCAGTCCGACCGCCGCAGCCACCACGTCGCCAACAGCGACAGGATTTTCCGCCACCGCGATACGCGGAGCCGTCCACTCCGATCGATCCTTCCTCCGCGCCGACGCACGAGGACGAGCAGCCGCGCGTAGACCGCCCCCATCGCCCGGGCGGGCCGGAGGGCGCGCTCCTGCCCCACCGGAAGCGCAGCTGACGCCGCGTCGAACCGCGCCGCGGCGATCGCCGCGAGTTCCTGGACGAGTGCGTCCAACGGCCCTCCCGGCGCATAGGCGGACGCTGGGCCACCGCCCCCGAGCCACGCGGGATCGACACCGTGCCGATCGAGGGCTTCGCGCGGCAGGTAGATCCGCCCGAGCCGGGCGTCTTCTGCGATGTCCCGCAGCACGTTCGTCAGCTGGAGCGCGAGTCCCAGCTCGCGGGCGTAGTGATCGGCCTCCGGACCATGGGCGCCGAACACGGGCAGACAGGCGAGCCCGACCGCCGACGCGACGAGGTGACAGTAGGCGTCGAGATCCGACAGGCTCTCGAAAGAGACCGGCTCCGCGTCCATCCGCACGCCCCGGATCACGGCGCGCAGGTGTTCTGGGTCGACGCCGAAGCGTCGCATCGCATCCGCGATCGCGACCCCCGTCGGTGTGGTGGCATCACCCGCGACCGCAGCGTCGAGTTCGGTCTCCCAGAACCCGAGCCACGCCGACGCCTGCGCTGCGTCTTCTGCGTCGTCAGCCGCATCGTCGACCGCACGGCAGAACGCGTAGATGGCCTCGAGACCCCGCCGGCGCTCCGGCGCGAGGAACACGAACGACGCCAGGAAGTTCGACCGCGAGCGCCGCGCGATCTCCTCCGGCGCGAGCCGCGCAGCCGGAGGCGCATGCGCAGGAACCGCCGACCGGATCGGCTCGGACAGGACGTTGCCCGACATCCCGTGGTCTGCACCCCGCGCAGTCACGCCCGTTCCTCCGAACGCCTCGCGCGCAAGGGGACGGGGCGCCGCCCGACGCACGCGCCGCACAGCGCGCGCACGTGGTCGAACCGACTGAGTCGGACACGCCCCGCGAGCACGTCATGGCCGGCAGCCTGGATACGCCGCGCGGCCAGACAAGCGGCCCCCACGATCGCACGGAGCTCGAGCTTCAGCCGTCCGCCGACGGCCGCGGTCAGCGGCCAACCTTCCGCGAACAGCGTCATCGTGCGATCCAGCCAGCACTCGACGAGCGCGCGCACCGCCGGATCGGCATGGCTTCCGCGCAGCGCATCCTCGCTGACCCCGTACCGCTGGAGATCCGCGAGCGGGAAGTAGACCCGGTCCCTCTCGAGGAGGTCCTCACGGATGTCCTGCAGGTGGTTGAGGAGCTGCAGGCCGGTGCAGATGCGATCCGACAGCGCATCGAGCGCAGGATCGCGATGGCCGAACACCCGGAGCACGAGTCGCCCTACCGGGTCGGCAGACAGCCGGCAGTACGCGAACAGCTCGT
>JBEAPQ010000054.1:0-7587 GCA_041164325.1 Planctomycetota bacterium
AGCTCGAGCAACACGAAGCAGGCCGCGGTCAGCAGGAGACGCGCGAGCGTGATCGTGTTGGGGAGGTTCACCGGGCTCCCTCCGGCTGGGTGCCGGCCGGAGCCAGGAGCCGCGCGTCGAGGTCGTAGTCGTCGCAGCCGGTGATCTCGACTTCGACGAACGCACCGGGCTCGAGGCCCTCGGCGCGGACGCGGACCGTGCCGTCGACCTCGGGCGCGTCGGCGAAGGTGCGACCGAGCCAGGTCACGCCGTCCGGGGCCAGCCCGTCGATCAGCACCTCGGTGCGCGTGCCGACGAGCGACTGGTTGCGGGCCACGTGGATGCGCTTCTGGATCGCCATCAGCTCGGCGCGGCGCTCCTCGGCCAGCTCGGACGGGACGAGGTCGTCGCGGTCGAACGCGCGGGTGCCTTCCTCGTGCGAGTAGGTGAAGACCCCCATCCGCTCGAAGCGGTACTCCTCGACGAACTGGCGGAGCTCGTCCTGGTCCTGGTCGGTCTCGCCGGGGAAGCCGGTGATGAACGTCGTCCGCACCGCGATGCCCGGGACCTCGTCGCGGAGCCGCCACAGGATGCCGGCGACCTGCTCCTTCGACACACCGCGGCGCATGCCCTTGAGCATCGCGCTCGAGATGTGCTGGACCGGGATGTCGAGGTAGGGCACGACGCGCGGGTGCTCGCGCATCACGGCCGTCAGCTCGGGCAGCACGGTGTGCGGGTAGGCGTACATCAGCCGGACCCAGACCACGCCGGGCACGTCGGCGACGGCGGCGACGAGCTCGTGGATGCGGCGCTTGCGGTCGGTGTCGAGGCCGTAGGCGGTGCTGTCCTCGGCGACGAGGACGAGCTCGCGGACACCCTGGGCGACGAGGGCCTGCGCCTCCTCGAGGATGACTTCGATCGGCTTGCTGCGGTTGCGGCCCCGCATCGACGGGATCGCGCAGAACGCGCAGGTGTGGTCGCAGCCCTCGGACACGCGGAGGTAGGCGAAGCTCTTCGGCGTCAGCAGCATCCGGCCGACGTCGGAGCGCGCCGACTTGGGGCGGCCGCCGTCGATGGTCGCGACCATCCGCTTCTCGTTGCCGTTGACGATCTTGCGGACCAGGGCCGGCACGCCCGAGTAGTCGCTGATGCCGAGCACCGCGTCGACTTCGGGGATCGACGACCTCAAGTCGTCGGCGTAGCGCTGGGCGAGGCAGCCGACGGCGACCACGCCCTTGACGATGCCTTCGTCCTTGAGCCGGCAGGCTTCGAGGATCGTGTCGATCGACTCCTGCTTGGCGGCGTCGATGAACCCGCACGTGTTGACGACGACGACGTCGGCGTCCTCCGACTCACGCACGACCTGGAGCCCTTCCTCGGCCACGTGGCCGAGCAGGACCTCGGAATCGACCAGGTTGCGCGCGCAACCGAGACTGATCAGGGAGACGCGGATCGCCTCGTTCAACGTGCTTCGCCGGCTTGGGCCCGTCCGAGTGGAGACGCGCCGGAGGACGGGGGCGACCGGCGCGCCGCGATCTTACGCGAACGCGCGCGGAACCAAGGGTCCCGCGCGCGTTGCACAGCCAGGATCAGGCAAGTGGCCAGGATCGGCGGGAGCGCCGTCCTGGACGCCCCATCACTGGGGCTTGGCCTGGACGACCCAGACCTTGACCGTCGCGTCGACGTCCTGGTGCAGGTGCACCGCCACGTCGAACACACCGATCTCCTTCAGCGGGCTGTCGAGGCGGACCGCCTTGGCGTCGACATCGAAGCCCTTCTCGCGGAGCGCGTCCGCGATCTGCGCCGCGGTGACGGAGCCGAAGAGGTGGCCTTCCTCGTTGGCCCGGCCTTCGATCGTGACCGAGGCCTGGTCCAGCTTCTGGGCGTAATCCTTCAGCGACTCGACGCGCGCCTTCTCCTCGGCCAGAGCGCGGGCGCGCTCCTTCTCGATCTGCGCGAGGTTGGCCTTGGTGACCGGGACCGCGAAGCCGTAGGGCAGGAGGTAGTTGCGGGCGTAGCCCGGACGGACGGAGACGACGTCGCCGATCCGGCCGAGGTTCTCGATGGACTTCTTGAGCAGCAGTTCCATGTCAGCTCCTCCCGACGAACGGCAGCAGCGCCATCGTCCGCGCGACCTTGATCGCGTTGGCGAGCTTGCGCTGGTTCTGGCCCGAGAAACCGGTCCGGCGGCGCGAGTGGATCTTGCCGGTGGGACCGATGAACTTCTGGAGGTAGGCGATGTTCTTGTAGTCGAGCGGTTCTTCGGGCTCGACCGTGGCCTTCGGACGGCCGAACTTCGCGAACTTGCCGCCACGACGGCCGCCAGGGCCGGTCATGCGACGGGGGCCCGATTCGCCGCCCGCGGCGTTGTCGGGAGTCTGGTTCTCGGCGGTCATGCGTCGCCCTCCTTGGTTTCTTCGGTGGTCTCAGCGGGCGCGTCGCTCGAGGCCTCGGCAGCGGGGGCCTCTTCGGCAGCCGCCTCGCCTTCGCCCTCGGCGCTCGCCTCTTCGGCGGGGGCCGCCTCTTCGGCGGGCTCGTCTTCCGGCAGGTCGGTCATCGAGGTGTCCTCGACGCGGACCGCGGCTTCGTCGAACGCGGCTTCCGGCTCGAACGCGTCTGCGGGGATCTCCTCGCAGGCCAGCGTCATGTGACGGAACACCGACTCGGCGTACTCGAGCTCACGACGGATCGCCGCGATCTCCGAGGTCTCGGCCTCGAAGTACGCGAGCAGATAGGTGCCGCGCAGCTGGTGCTTGATCGGATAGGCGAGACGACGTTCGTCCCACCGCTTGGCGCTCTTGATCGAGGCGCCGTGCTTGGTGAAGAGTCCGCAGACCTGGTCCTTCAGGGCTTGCCAGCCCTGCTTCACCTCCCGGTTGTCCAGGAGGACCATCGCTTCGTAGGTTCGCTTCAAGATAAGGGATCTCCTGGGCGATCCACCGCGGCGGCACCGGCCTCATCGGCCGGGGACCATCCGTTGTGGTGCCCCATCAGGGTTTCGATCGCTGCACCTCCGCACCACTCACGTAGCACGAGAGCGCAACGCTCCACGACCGACTGGAGAACCTTCCGTTCGTCTTGCTGAAAGCGGGCCAGGACGAAGTCCACGGTGCTCTCCGAGCCGGAGCTCAGGGAGACGCCTTGGTCCACGTCGGATGGCCGCCCGATGCCGAGACGGAGTCGCGGATACTCGTCTGAGCCCAACGCACTCGAGATTGACTTGAGTCCGTTGTGCCCACCCGAGCTCCCCGACGGCCGGACACGTATCCGGCCCAGCGGCAGGTTCAGGTCGTCGACGACGACAAAGAGCGCATCCGGAGTGAGACCGTGCAGCCTGAGGAGCGGCCCGGCCACGTCTCCGGAAAGGTTGACATATGTGAGAGGTTTGACGAGCAGGGACGGGCCCTGGTCGCCGTCGCCCTCCCACAGGGCGACGTGTGCTTTGGTGCGTCCCCCGAAGAGCTTGCGCCCGTCAGGGGTCCGGCGCTCGAGGCGCCGGAACGACGTCCCGACCTGCTCGGCGAGCCGGTCGAGGACCATGAAGCCGGCGTTGTGCCGGGTGTGTTCGTATTCGGCCCCGGGGTTGCCGATGCCGAGCACGACGCGACGGTAGGCGAACGCCTCACCGCTGCTGTCGGGCTCGTGGTCGGACGTCGGAACCACGGAGTCGATCAGGACGCGACGTGGCAGACGATCGCCTCGACCGAGACGTCGAGTTCGACGCCTTCGGGGAGGACGAGGTCCTTCGCGCGGATCTCTTCGTCGAGGTCGAGCGCACCGACCTTGACCTCGATCTCGCGCGGCAGTGCCGCGGGCAGCGTCTTGATCTTGAGCCGCTGCATGTCGCGCATCAGCGCGCCACCCTTGGCGGCGCCCGCCGGGACACCCAGGAACACCAGCTGGACCTCGGTCGCGATCGGCTTGTCGAGGTCGATGCGCAGGAAGTCCATGTGCATCGGCTCGTCGGTCAGCGCGTCCAGCTGCAGGTCCTGCAGGAAGACCGGCTGCTCGGCGCCGCCGGCAACTTCGATGCGGAACACGCGGTGCCGGTGGCGGAGCTCGCGCTCGACGTCGCGGACGTCGAGGGAGACGTGCTCCGACTCACCGCCCATGCCGTAGACCACAGCGGGCACGCGGCCCGCGGCGCGGACGTGCTTGATCGCCCGCTTGCCGATTTCCTGCCGCGCCATGGCGGCGATCTTGGTGACTTCCATGTCTTCTACTTCTGGTGTCCGTTCGGTCTCTGTGGGGCTGCTGCCCGTGCGGGCCGCAGACACCCAATCACTTTGAGCGGCGCGTCAGCGATCGTCCTGATCACGCGCCGACGGCTCGAACAGCGAGCTCACGCTCTCGCTGCGGTGGATTCGGTCGATGGCCCGCGCGAGCAGAGGGGCGACCGAGGCCTGGACGAGGCGCTTCGGACCCTCCGAGCGGAGCGGGATGGTATCGGTGCAGAGGATCGTCTCGGCCGGGCAATCGTCGAGCTTGGCCACCGCATCGCCGCAGAGCACGGCGTGGGTCGCGACGATGAACACGCGGTTCGCGCCCTTCTCCTTGACGATCCGGGCGGCGTTGCTGATCGAGCCGCCGGTCGAGATCATGTCGTCGACGAGGACGACGTCGCGGCCACGGACGTCGCCGACGACGTTCTCGACCACGGTGTGGTTGCCGCTGACGCGGCGCTTGTCGACGATCGCCAGGTCGGCCTTCAGCTCCTTGGCGTAGGCGCGGGCCAGCTTGGTGCCGCCGACGTCCGGCGACACGACGATCGGGTTGTCGGCACCCAGCTCACGGACCTTCTCCATCAGGACGGAGCGGGCGTAGAGGTGGTCGACCGGGATGTCGAAGAAGCCCTGGATCTGCGCGGCGTGCAGGTCGACGGCGAGGACGCGGTTGGCGCCGGCTTCGGTGATGAGGTTGGCGACGAGCTTCGCGTTGATCGGCACGCGGCCCTCGTCCTTCCGGTCCTTCCGCGCGTAGCCGAAGTTGGGGATCACCGCGGTGATCTTCTCGGCCGACGCCCGGCGCAGGCAGTCGATGAACGACAGCAGCTCGAACAGGTTGTCGTGGACCGGCGGGCAGGTCGACTGGACGACGAACACATCCGCGCCGCGGACGTCACACTCGACCTTGAGGTTGATCTCGCGGTCGGGGAAGTCCTCGATCAGCGCCTCGCCGAGCGGGGCGCCCATGTGCGCGCAGATGTCGCGCGCCAGCTGCGGGTGCGCGCGGCCGGAGAAGACGCGGAGTCTCTCGCCTCGGTTCACGACTCGCCTCCTTGAGCGGCGTCGGCCGCGGGAGCGCCGAGCCTGCGTGCCGGGACCCCGACCCAGGTCTCGCCCGAGCCGATGTCGGTGTTGCGCGTGACGATCGCGCCCGCGCCGGTCCGCGCGCCTGCGCCGACCTGGACCGGGGCGACGAGGACCGTGCCGCTGCCGACGAAGGCTCCTTCGCCGACGACCGTCCGGTGCTTGTGCTTGCCGTCGTAGTTGGCGGTGATCGTGCCGGCGCCGATGTTGGCCCGCGCGCCGATCTCCGCGTCGCCGAGGTAGGCCAGGTGCTTGGCCTTGGCGCCCGGGCCGAGGACCGACTTCTTGACCTCGACGAAGTTGCCGACCGCAGCGCCGTCCTGGAGGACCGCGCCGTCGCGCAGGTGCGCGAACGGGCCGACTTCGCAGCCCGAGCCGATGACGACGCCCGTCCGGATCACGGTGTTGGGGAACACGATCGTGTCCGCACCGATCGCCACACCGTGGTCGATCGTCGTCGTCGCCGGGTCCTCGATCAGCACGCCCGCGGCGAGGTGCTGCTCGTGGATGCGCGTCTGCAGGACCGCCCGCGCTTCGGCGAGCTGGACCAGCGAGTTGACGCCGAGCGCCTCGGTCGGGTCCTCGCAGACGACCGACTCGACCGACTCGCCCGCGTCGAGCAGGTGCGCGACGGTGTCGGTCAGGTAGAGCTCGCCCTGGGCGTTGTCGTCCGACAGGGCCGCGAGTGCGGGGCGCAGGCGGGCGGCGTCGTAGCAGTAGACGCCGACGTTGATCTCGTCGATCGCCGCTTCTTCGTCGGAGCAGTCGCGGTCTTCGCGGATGCCCCGCAGCTGGAACTCCTCGTCACGCAGGATGCGACCGAGGCCCGTCACGTCCTCGGGGAACGCCGTCAGGATCGACGCGGCGTGGCCAAGAGCCGCCTCGCGGAGCGCCGCGTAGGTCTCGGCCTGCAGGAGCGGCATGTCGCCGTAGCAGATCAGCACGTCGCCGTCGAAACCCTCGAGAGCCCCCATCGCGACCTGGACCGCGTGGCCCGTGCCGCGGGGTTCGCCCTGGTCGACGATGGTGAGTCCGGGCCGATCCGCCAGCGTCGCCTCGACGCGATCCTTCTGGTGGTGCAGCACGACGACCGTACGCGCGGGCTCGAGCTCGCCCACCGCGTCGAGGACGGTGGCGAGGAGCGTGCGACCGCAGATCGGCAGCAACACCTTGGGCAGACTGACCTTGGTGCGCGTGCCCTTGCCTGCGGCCAGTACGACGACTGCGAGCGGACGGGACATGGACTCCGCCTGGGGGGCGGCGGAAAAGGGGCGAGGATCATGCGGAGCGCACCCCACCGGGTCAAGGTCCAAACGGGGCCTCGGAGCGTCTCCGCGCACCGAGACTCGCGCCTACGCTCGACCGCACGCCGGTGTATCCTCCCCCGCTTCCGATGCGTATCTGTCTCGTCAGCCAGGAGATCACCGGCGTGCGGGGTGGCGGCATCGGCACCTACGTCGGCGAAGCCGGCAAGGCCCTCGCGGCCGCCGGCCACGAGGTCTGGCTCGTGACTCCGGAACCGCCGGACGCCGCCCGGCGCGCGGCGCTCGCTGGACACACGGCCTTCCACCGGATCCTGACGATTCCACCCGCCGGGACCGGCATCCACCCGCGGTTCCGGCCCGACGACCCGGCCCGCGGCTACGCGCTCGCCGTCCACCGGACGCTGATCGGGGCCGGCGTGGCGTTCGACTACGTCGAGTTCCCCGACTACCTCGCCGAGGGCGCGGCCGCGATCCAGGCACACACCCTGACCGGCTGCTACGGCGACGCCGTATTGAGTGTGGTCCTCCACTCGCCGACCCACGACATCCTGGAGTGGAACCGGCAGCTGCACCTCGCCGACGCGGCCCAGCGGGCGACCTCGCTGCTCGAGGACGCAGCGATCCGCCGGGCCCCGGCGCTGGTCGCGCCGTCGACGCGCCTCCTCGAGATGACCGTCGGACGCCTCGGGTTGCCGGCCGGCACCGGAACCGTCATCCGCTACCCGATGACGCTCGGGGCATCCCCCCCGCCGCCTGCACCGCGGGCGAAGCTGTCCGACCTCCGCTTCCTGTTCGTCGGCCGGATCGAGCCGCGCAAGGGCGTGGACCGGCTGGTCGAGGCATTTGCTTCGCTGCCGGACCTGACGCTCGAGCTGGTCGGCCGCGACGAGGCCTACTCGCCGGTCGCGACGAGCTACCGGGACTGGCTCGCGGCCGATATGCCGCCGAACGTCCGCTGCCTCGGCCCCCTGCCGCGCGCGGCGCTGCTCGACAAGCTGTCGACGGTCGACGTCGTCATCCTGCCGTCCCCGTGG
>JBEAPQ010000055.1:0-5094 GCA_041164325.1 Planctomycetota bacterium
GTGCGTCCAGCGCACGCAGCCGCTCGCCGCCTGCAATGAAGCGGTCGGCGGCCTTGTCCTCATCCGGGGTGTCCAGCATCTCTGCCTCTTCGACGACGAACCCCTCGGTCGGCTCGGGAGCGGGCGCGCCAGCAGCCTCGGGAGCAACGACTCGTCCCGCGTCGTTGCGACGCAGCCGCTGCTGCAGCTCGGCGAGTTTGCTGGCCATCCCCTCGCTCTTCTCCAGGGAGGCCCCGTCGAAGAGCCGGAAGAAGAGCGCATCCTGGTTGGCAGGGCTTGCGGGCGTCAGCGCAGCCGCTTCGCGCACCCAGCGGGCGATCGAGGGTGCCTCGGACTCGATCCGGCGTGCCAGCAGGATCTTCTCGACGACGTTGAGACGTCCGAAGGCCCAAGGCTCCAGGTAGGCGGTGAGGTCTTCGTCGAGCAGCCAGCTGTCGAGGAAGTCCTTCACGAACTTGTTCGCGAGGTAGGGGCGCACGACGGCCTGGAAGAACGCGGGGTCCTTCTCGTGCAGGAACACGTGGAGTTCGTGGCACGCGTGTTCGGCGTAGAGCGCGCGCTTCGCATCCTCCTCGAGAGTCGGCCACGAGGTCAGGAACGTGAATGCGTCGAGCTCCTCGCTGCCGCTCAGGGAGCGGAACAGGCGGAACACGCTCGGAATCGAGTCGTAGGTCTCGACCGATGCGCCTCGTGCGTCGCGGATGACGGCCTCGTCGCTCGCCGACAGGAACTCGATCGCGCGGTCCCGGACATGTCCGACGCTCGGATCGAGGCCGCGGAGCAGGCGACGCGGCTTCGGCACGAAGGACTGCTCGGCGCGGACCAGCCGACGGCGATCGGTCGCTGCACCGTCGACCGCGACGACGTCCACGAGGTGTCGGTCGCCGAGCGCCGCGGTCGGAATCCGCAGGGTTCCGTCCGCCCCCGGCCTCAGGTTCGTGAACAGGGGAGCGGGCGTCGGCAGGAACCGGAAGTTCACGAACTCGCCGGACGGCATCGACGACAGTGCGAGCCCCTTGGGGCTCGCAGCAGGGCCACCCCCGGCGCGACCACCGCGCCTGCTGCCGCTACGTCCGCCCGCGCCGCCACCCAGCCCGATCTCCGAGTTCCAGACGGTCGCATCCAGGTCCCACGGGTTCAGGAGCAAGCTCGGCCGCGCGAGCATGTTGCCGGGGAACTTGCGCGCCTCCCTGCGCTCCAGGATGTAGCGGTACTCGTCGCTGATCTCCCAGCTCTCGAGATACTCGGACGCCGCGGGCGCGATCTGGAACCAGGCGGCGGCGGCATCGGTCGGTCGCGTCAGGTGTGCGACCGCGTCGTACGGAGGGAGGTAGCGTGACGTGAAGACGTGGACGCGGGTGTCCTCGGTCACTCCGCGTACGCGGACCACGAGAGCGTCGTTCTCTTCTTCGACGGCGGACACCCGGAGCGTCTCGCCGGCCGTGCGCAGGAATGCGCGATGCCGGCCGATCGCCCAACCGGCGCGGACAGCTCCGGCCGTGACGCGAACCCAGATCAGGGAGTCGGCGAACGGCACCCGCAGCCGGTAGTCCCCGGCCTCTAGATTGCGGAGTTCCAGCACGCCGTCCTGGATCGTCATCCGTTCGAATGCATCCCGGACGTAGTTCCCGTCACGACTCTCGAGGAGTCCGAACGCCACGCGCGTCAGGGGAGGGGCATCCGCGGGCAGCGCCACGCGGAGCGTGTCGCCGACCACGCCCTGGAGTTCCCTCGGAGCCGTGCGCCTCGCGCCGACCAGATCCCAACCGACACGCCCCGCACCGGGGACCTCGGCTTCGACGGTTTCGATGCCGGGAAGCGCACCCAGGACGGCACGCCCCGCGGCATCGGTCTTCAGCATCGTCTCGATGGGGTCCGTGTAGTCGCGGTGGCGGAGGATCAGCTGCACGGCGCGGTCGGGCCGCGGCTCTCCGTCCTTGCCGCGCACCTCGAGAACGTGTCCCTCGGCGTTCCGGGTCAGCACGGCGCCGAGCGTGGCGGGACCGGCCTCGATGTTGTTCAGCGAGAACTCCGTCGTCGGGGAGCGCACGTCGATGCGCTTGCCGGAGGCGAGTTCCAGCACACGACCTTCGAGCCAAGCTTGGACGCGGGTCAGGCCCTCGGGCACATCGATCGTGTGGACGAAGGCGTCGACGTCATCCAGCGTCAGACCGCGGAGATCGAGTGCGGATTCGAAGCCGTTGCCGCCGAGGGCGCGGACGTGCACCACCGCATCTTCGAGCGCTTGCAGCGGGACCGAGGCGCCGTTCAGGCGGAGCGCCGGCCGGAACACGAGCGAGGCGCGCTGCCCCGGCAGCAGCGTCTCACGTTCCACGTGGACGCCCAGATGGAGGTCGTAGGACTCGGATGCGTGCCGGAACCGGTGGGCGACGGCGAAGTCACCGTGGATCAGGAGCGCACGTCGATACCGGGTCGACGACGTGTAGGGGACCAGGATGCGGCCGTCTTCTTCCGCGGAGAACTCACGCCCCTCGATCTGGATGCGGGCATCCGAGAGCAGCGCGCCCGTCTCGTCGAAGACGTGGAACTCATGGCCTGCGGGGCCCGAGCGTTCGACGAACTGGAGGTCACCCTTGCGGACGATGGTCCGTGCCGAGAGCCCGTTGCCGATGAACTCGACGACGTAGACACCGCGGTGGTCCATCGACGGGAACGGCAGGCTGCGGCGCACACGCAGGAACGGATTGGCCTCGACGTCGATGCTCCGTTCCTCGCGCGCGACGAAGCTCTCGAGCTCGAAGTCCTCGTCGTCCCGGTCTGCCAGCCCGCGGCTCAGCGTGTCGATCTCGAACACGCGGATCAGCAGGCGCTCGACGTGCTTCAGTTCGACGTCGAGCACGACGTCTTCGTCGACGCGGAATTCCTCGCTCGCCGTCGGCGGGAAGCGCAGCTCGACGCGGTCGCGGATCCGTTCGAGTGCCTCGGCATCGTCGAGCAGCGCGGCCCAGACCTGCACGTCGCCGATCCCGGCCAGGATCTTGGTCTCCGCGAAGACGCGCCGGACCCAGTCGGCCTGGAGCACTGCGGAGTACCGATCGAACGACTCGACGTTGCGCAGGAAGTGCTCGAGACAGGCGCGCACCAGGTCGGTGTCGTCGGCGATCGGACCGAAGCCCGTCGCGAAGCGGCCGCTCGGATCGACGAGCTGGGCGCCGCGGGGCACGCGCGTCTCGGGCCAGACGCCGCCGGGACGGCGCGGCAGGCGCAGGTAGGCCAGGAAGCGGTTCTCGTCGAGGTTGCCGCTGCGGAGATCGTGCTGCAGTCGGTGGTAGAGAACGTGGGCCTTGAGCGAGTTGTGGGCGGCCGACAGGCGGTCGGTGAACGCCTGCAGGCGCTCGAGCCATGCTTCCCGCGCCGCCTTGTCGCCGAGCACGTCGGTGTCGGCGTCGGGACGGAGCCGAGTCAGGTACTGCTCGACGAAGGCCGGCTCGTCGAGGAGCGCTGGCCGGAGTCGTGCGCACTCATCCAGCTGGGACTGGAGGAGCATGCTGTGGATCGGCAGCGAGCCGAACGGACCGGCATCGCGTTGGGAGAGCTCCCGGACGACGAGTGCGGGGAGATTGGCGATGTCCGGATGACGCAGACGTGCGAGCAAAGGCCGCAGCAGGTCCGCCGGCAGGTCGGTGGACGCCAGCGCGGCCACCGAGCGGTCGGTGAAGCCGTTCATCGTCCCGGGGTGGCTGCTCCGCGCGCGGGCTGCGAGCGCGACCGGATCGAGGAGCGCTGGGTCGAGCCGCGTCGGCACGTCCGGCACGGCGCCCGGGATCTGCTGCGTGTGGTCGAAGCGGAGGCCGAGCCTTTGTTCGAGGAATCGCCACGTGGCCTCCGGGGAGCGCGGGAAGGACAACAGCGCTTGCCGTGTCTCCATCTCGAGCACCGAGGCGGTGCGACCGTGGCGCTTGGTCCACTCGCCGAGCAGGCGGATCACCTCCGCGTCCTCCCCTCGGTGCTGGGCGAGGAGGCAGGAATAGAAGAAGTGCTCTTCGCTGCCGGGGACGAGCTGCGCCAGCGTTGCGGCGCGGTCCTCCGCGAGTGCGAACGTCTCCGGGAAGCCGATCTCGGTGCCCTGTGCGCTGGCCGTGCCGAGCGTCAGGAACAGGGCGAGCGGAGCGAAGATGCGGATCGTGGGCACTTGCATGGGCGGGGGTTCCGAGGTCGGACCGCCCAGGTGACCGGCCCCCGGGCAGTGCGGCAAGGGCGGAACGCGCCCGGTCGGGCCGGGTTCGCAGGTTTCCGCAAACGTTCCCCGTCCGCCCGGGACTACTTGCCCAGCTCGGCCATCGCGTGCTCGCGGAGGCGCGGCAGGTAGCTCTTCGCATGGCCCGGGACGTCGTCGACGTCGCCCGGGATCGCCGCCAGCCGCTCGGCGTCGGCGGCCATCGCCGGGCCGAGCCGGTCGATGGCGTTCCACGCGTCGAGCGCCGGGAAGAAGCCGGCCGTCCGGCGGTCCGCGAGCGCAACGAGGGCGGCACGGGCGCGCGCGATCTGCGGGCCGTCTCCGCCAGCCGCGATCAGCGCCTCGGCGGCGGCGATCCGCACCGTCGGTTCGCTGGCGTCGAGTCCTGCCTCGAACGCGTCCCGGTGCCTGTCGACCGCGCCGAGGTGGACGAGTCCCCGCAGGGCCCAGGTGCGGACCACGGGATCCGTGCTCTCGGTCGCCCGAGCCAGCCACGCTTCCTCTCCGGGATCGCCCGACGACGCGCGCCAAGCGGCGTCGACCCAGGCCTCCTGGAACGGCACCGTCAACCGATCGGCGAGCAGGGCCTCGGGGATGAACGAGCGGTCACCGATCGACCGGACGCGCGCGCGGAGCGCGGCACGCATCGCGGTCAGATGGGCCGCGTAGTCCGGGTCGTCCGCGAGGTTCTTGGTCTCGTGCGGGTCCGCGTCGAGGTCGTACAGCTCCTCGGCCGGCCGCGCCCGCCAGAACGCCGCCTGGACGTCGTCGAGCTCGCCGCTGAGGAAGCGCTCGAACCAGACACGTGTCGTCGGGGTCTGGAACATGTAGTCGACGTGCTGGCCGAGCGGCAGCCAAGGCATGAAGTTGCGCGCGTAGACGAAGCGCCCGTCGGT
>JBEAPQ010000056.1:0-9072 GCA_041164325.1 Planctomycetota bacterium
GGTCCTCGCCGCCACCGCTGCGGGGATCGTCGCGCTACGCCCGGGTTTCGCACGGGTCGCCGTCGCAGCGCTGCTGTTCGTCACCGCCCACACGCTGCTCATCCACCACCGGACGACGAGCATCCGCGAGGACTACCGGGCTGCGGTCGCACAGCTCGAGACCGCCTTCCAACCCGGCGACGCCGTCGTCGCGGTCAGCGGAACGCCCGAGGGCTTCTCCCAGGCCCCCCTCCGCCACTACCTCCGCCATCGCCCCGACATCCTCGACGCGCTCGTCCCCCTCGACATCGTGCTCGACGACCCGCAGCGCGTGGTCTCGGGAACCGGACGGCTCCACGTGATCCACCGCACGGCGCCCTACGCCGACCCGCTCCTGGACAGGCTGCGCGCAGCCCTGACGACGACCGACGACTTCGGCCCGATGCGGAACCGGATCGTCTACCTTCGACTGCGCTAGCAACGCGCAGCGCGCGCGACTCCGTCAGTCCCAGCTGCGGGACAGCCGGAACGCCGCGTTGATCAGGCCGACGTGCGAGTAGGTCTGCGGGAAGTTCCCGGTCAGCTCACCGGTGCCCGGCATGATGTCCTCGCTGAACAGCCCGAGCCCGTTGTGGTGGCTCAGCAGGAAGTCGAAGAGCGCGCGCGCCTCGTCCTTCCGGCCGACGATCGCCAGCGCTTCGACGAGCCAGAACGAGCAGACGGTGAACGTCGCTTCCTGGGTGCCGAAGTCGTCCTCGACGTCGTAGCGCTTGACGAGCCGATCGACCTGGAGCTGGTCCTGGATCGCACGGACGTGGCTCGCGGCGCGCGGGTCGTCCGACGCCCAGAAGCCGAAGTGCAGCGCGAGCAGCATGGCCGCATCGAGGTTGTCGGCGTCCATCGCCTGGGTCAGCACGCCCCGCTGGTCATCCCAGCACCGGCTCTCCAGCAGGTTGCGGGCAGCACCGCAGATCTTCGTCGCACGCTCGCGGAGCGCGTCGTCGCCGATCACTTCTGCGACCTCGGCGACGCGGCGCGCGCCCGCCCAGTGGGTCAGCAGCGTGAACGAGTGGACGTGGGTCGAGTTGCGGAGTTCCCAGAGTCCGGCGTCCGGCTCATCGAGGCGGCTCTCGATCTGGTCGAGCATCCGGACCAGGAGCTGGACGACGCCGTCCCGGCCCTCGATGCCGATGAACCGGGTGTCGAGCAGGAGGCGCGAGATCGACAGGATGACCTCGCCGTAGACGTCGTTCTGGACGTGCTCGTGCGCCTGGTTGCCGATCCGCACGGGCTTCTCGCCGCGGAAACCGTCGAGGTGCTCGAGGATCTCCTCGCGCACGTCCGCCGCGCCGTTGATCGCGTACAGAGGCTGCAGCCGGTCGCCGCCGTGCTGGTCGACGATCGTCCGCAGGTAGTGGAGGAAGCCCTCCATCTCGTCGAAGTGCCCGAGGCGCTCGAAGGCCTGCAGCGAGAAGTAGGTGTCCCGGAGCCAGCAGAACCGGTAGTCCCAGGTGCGACCGCTGCCCGGGTACTCGGGGAGACTCGTCGTCGTCGACGCGATGATCGCGCCCGTGTCCTCGAACTGGTGCAGCTTCAGCACCAGCGCCGAGCGGATCACTTCCGCCTGGTAGTCGCGCGGCACGCGCGTGTGCTTCACCCAGCGGCGCCAGTAGGACACCGTGCGCTCGAGGAACGACTCGGCCGTCTGCTCGAGCCCGGTCTCGAGCGGCTCGCCCCAGGTGAGCACGAGGTGGCGAGACGCGGTCAACACGAACGGCCGCCCCTCGGCGACGTAGGTCAGCGGCGCATTGGTCGTCAGGCGCAGCGGGGCCTCGAGCCCGACGAATTGGATGTGGTTGCTGCCCGCCCAGGAGCGGACCTCCGCGCGCCCGTAGTCGCCCGCGGGCTGGCACGTGATCCGGCACAGGGGCTCGCCCTCGAGCGGACGCAGGATGCGCACCAGCATCGTCGGCTTGAACGAACGGTCGTGGAGCCGGAAGCGCGGCGCGAAGTCGAGGAGTTCGAAAGCGCCGGACGGACCGCGGAACACCGTGCGGAGCACGTTGGTGTTCTCGACGTACGACTGCTCGACGCTCTCCGCATCGACCATCTCGACCCGGTAGGCGCCGCCACGGCTGCCGTCGAGCATCGGCCCGAACACGAACGAGCTGTCCAGGCGGGGCCAGCACATCCACTCCACCGAGCCGTCCTGGACGAGGGCGCTGTAGGCGCAGTTGCCGATGATTCCGTATCGCATGCCTGTTCCGAGACCGCCCCAACCCCGATCCGGGGTGGGAACCGAGGGCCATCGAGGGGAACCTCTGTTCCGATCCGCGTCACGTTCGGATCCCGAGCAAGCCCGAGAATCGATGTCACAGCCCTCCGAGACTCCTATCGCAGAATCGCCCGGCCGAACTTCACCCCGACCGCTGTGGATCGCGAGCAACCGTCTTCCGGTGAGCCTCGGGTTCACGGACGGAGAACTGCACGCCACGCGCTCGTCCGGCGGGCTGGCCGCGGCCATGAAGGCCGTCGCCGAGGGTGCGCCGCTCGACTGGGTCGGCTGGCCGGGATGCCCGGTCCCGACGGACCGCCAGGACGAAGTCCGCGACCGGCTCGCTGCGGAGCGGCTCGTCCCGGTGTTCCTCGACGAGGAGGACGAGGAGCTCTACTACCACGGCATCGCCAACCAGGCGATCTGGCCGCTCTTCCACTACTTCGTCGACAAGGTCGACTTCCAGGAGCGGGCCTGGCAGCGCTACGTCGAGGTCAACCAACGCTTCGCGGAGACGATCCTCGCCGCTGCGCCCGAAGGCGCCCGGATCTGGATCCACGACTTCCACCTGATGCTGGTTCCGCGGCTGCTGCGGCAGGCCCGGCCGGACCTCGAGATCGGGTTCTTCCTCCACATCCCGTTCCCGTCCTCCGAGATCTACCGGCTGCTCCCCGCGCGGGAGGATCTGCTGCTCGGCGTGCTCGGCTGTGACTACGTCGGCTTCCACACCCACGACTACGCGCGGCACTTCCGGTCGGCCTGTCTGCGCGTCCTGGGGCTGACCGCGGAGCATGACGGGGTGCGGTTCGAGGGCCGCCGCGTCGGGATCGGCGTGCACCCGATCGGAATCGATGTCCAAGGCTTCGAGCGCACGCTGACCGCCCCACGCACCGCCGAACTGGTTGCCGAACTCGAGGACCGCTACCGCGGACGACGCCTGATCCTCGGCGTCGAGCGGCTCGACTACACGAAGGGTGTCGCCCACAAGCTCCGCGCGTTCGAACGGGTGCTCGAACGTCGTCCCAGCCTCGCGTCGGAGGTGGCGCTGCTGCAGGTCATCGTGCCCTCGCGGCTCAAGAACCCCGACTACGCCGCGCTGAAACGCGAGATCGACGAGTGCGTCGGCCGCCTCAACGGCCGCTACGGGAGCCCGGGCGTCACGCCCGTCGAGTACATGCACCGCTCGGTCGACCCGGAGCAGCTCGCCGCGCTCTACCGCTTCGCCGACGTGTGCCTCGTGACCCCGGTCCGCGACGGCATGAACCTGGTCGCCCAGGAGTTCGTGCTGTGCCAGGACGAGGTCGAAGGCCTCGACGAGCCCTGGCGCGGCATGCTCGTCCTCAGCGAGTTCGCGGGCGCGGCCCACGTCCTCGCACGGGCGCTGCTGGTCAACCCATGGGACCTCGAGCAGTCCGCCGACCTGCTCGAGGATGCACTCGACATGCCGCCCGGAGAACGCGCGGAGCGCATGCGGACGATGGCCGACCAGGTCCGCGCTCTCGAGTGCACGACGTGGGCCCGCCACTTCCTGGAACGGCAGGGCGCCGCGGCGGACGCGAACCAGTCGCATGCCGTGGTCACCTTCGGTCGCGAGGATGAAGCGGTGCTCTGCCGTGAGTTCGCGGCAGCCTCACGACGCGTGCTGTTCCTCGACTACGACGGGACGCTCCGCGAGATCGTCCGCTCGCCCGAGGATGCCGTGCCGTCCGCTGAGCTCCTCGAAGTCCTCGCCGGGCTGTCGTCGCTCCCCGACACCGAGATCCACATCGTCAGCGGCCGCCACCGCCGCGACCTCGAGCACTGGCTCGGCGGGCTCGACCTGTCGCTCTGCGCGGAGCACGGGTTCGCGTGGCGACCCCGCGGCGCGCACACGTGGCAGGAGAACCCGGGCATCGACCTTTCGTGGCTGCCGCGGGTCCGTTCTCTGCTCCGCGGCGTGACGGACGAGGTCCCGGGCACCCGCCTCGAGGTCAAGCCGTGCGCACTCGCCTGGCACTACCGGATGGCGGACGCGGACTACGGCGCATGGCGTGCCCGCGAGCTCCACAGCCAGCTCCAGCACAACCTCGCCAACCTGCCCGCCGAGATCGTGCACGGGCACCGCGTGATCGAAGTCCGCGCGGCAGGCGTCCACAAGGGCAGCTACGTCTCCCGCCACGTGGAGGGCGCCGACTGGATCCTCTGCGTCGGCGACGACCGCACGGACCTCGACATGTACCGGGCGCTGCCCGCCGAGGCCCATTCGATCCACGTCGGCGTCAGCGTCGCCGAGGCGCAGTACACGATCCCTTCGCCAGCCCACGTCCGCAGGCTGCTCGCCCGGCTGCTGGCAGCCGCCGAGGCTGCCGACTGAAGCGCCGGCGGCGCGGGTCAGCGCGCGGCGCCGGAGCGGAGCAGGATCCGCTGCACGTCGAGGCCGCGCGGGGCTTCGAGGAGCTCCTCGGCGAACTTCTCGCACTCGTCGATCGTGTAGCGCTGCAGGACGTCGAGCATCCCTCCGACGCGCGCGGGGGCGACCGCGAAGTCACGGATGCCGATCCCGAGGTAGAACGGCAGGCGCTGGGGGTCGGCCGCCGACTCACCGAACAGCACGACCGCCTTCTCCGCGGCCGCGGCCTCGGAGGCGATCCGCTGCAGCAGCTCGAACATGGCCGGGTGCGCCATCTCGTAGTAGGACCGCACGACGGCCGCGTCACGGTCAGCCGCGAGCAGCAGCGCCTGCAGGTCATCGAGCGCCACGACCACGAAGTCCGCGTCGACGAGCAGCGCGCGGGCGGTGAACGCCGCGGCGGGCACCTCGATGATCGGAGCGACGTGGATCTGGTCCGCGCAGGGAACGCCCCGCTTCCGCAGCTCGTGACGCTCCTCGACGATCGCGCTGTTGACGCGCTGCAGGTCGTTCACGCTCGTGACGAACGGCACCAGGATCGCGGCGTTCTCGATCGACGCCGCTGCGCGCAGGATCGCGCGGACCTGGAGGCGCAGCACGCGGGTGTCGTCGAGCAGCGCACGCACGCCGCGGAGTCCCAGCGCAGCGTTGCGCTCGAGCGGCCGGGGCAGCGTCGGCACCTGCGCGCTCGACGGCAGGTCCAGGAGACGGAAACAGACCGACTGGCCGGCGGACGCAGCCGCGACTTCGGCGTAGTGGTGGACGAGCAGATCCTCGGTCGGCAGCCGCGACTCGACGAGGAACATCAGCTCGGTCCGGTAGAGGCCGATGCCGTCCATCCCGCGCGCCACGGCGAGCCCGACCTCGCTCAGGTTGCCACAGGCGCCGGCCAGCCGGACCGCCGTGCCGTCCCGCGTCTCGTGCTCGACGTCGGCATCCCCGAGCTCGTCGGCAGCCTGCTTGAACTGCTCGGCGGCGCGCCCGTACTCCTCGCGCAGCTGGGCGTCCGGGTCGACGTGCAGCTCGCCCGCGCCCGCGTCGAGGATGACGAACGCCCCGTCGGTCACCTTGGTCGACAGGTCCTTGATCCCGGTGATCGCTGGAATCCCCATCGAACGCGCCAGGATCGCCGCGTGGCCGTGGACGCCCCCCTCCTCCGTGACGATGCCCTGCACCTGCTCGTGGTCGAGCCGGAACAGGTCGTTGACCGTCAGCCGGCGGGCCGCCAGGACGTAGCGGCCTTCGGGGACGGCGGTCGGGACGGGGCGGGCGCCGGCCGTGGCGGGCAGATTGCCGAGGACGCGCGTCGCGATGTCCCGGAAGTCACCGGCCCGCTGACGGAGGTACTCGTTCTCGACGAGCTCGAAGATCCGTTCGTAGTCGGCGGCGATCTTCTGGATGGCCGCGCGGACCGAGTAGCGCTCTTCGACGACGAGCTTCTCGATCTCGTCGACGAACATCGGGTCGGCGAGGTAGCCGAGGTGCACGTCGAAGATCCGGAGCTCGGCCTCCCCGAGGCTGTCGCCGTGCTTGGCCTTCAAGGCCTGGATCTGCTCCCGACTCAGGTCGAGCGACGCCCGCAGCGCGTTGAGCTCCAGCTCGATCTCGTCCGCGGCGATGCGCAGGGGGAACTCGGCCTCGGCGCCGTAGCCGCGCAGGTGGACGGTGCCGAGCGCCACCCCGAGGGCCACGGTCTCGCCCTTGTGGACCTTCACCACGACCACACCCCCATCGCGCGGGTCCGGGAACCGGGGGCGCGGGTGCGACAGCAGGGAGACGTTCGAACCCGGCGCGGCCGGGGCGTGAAGGGACTCGGTTCGACGACGGACACGGGCCGATGATTCGAGCCGCGGGGGCCACACTTTGGCAAGGCCGAACCCGGGACGGGCCGCGGCGGGGTGTGGGACGGCGCTGGCCAGACCGGGGAAACGTGATCCAGACCCGAGGTTGCCCGCCCCACGATGCTCCCCCACAATGCGCCGACGGCCTGTGGCGCCCTCGCCCGCACCTGAGCATCCGACCTTGCAGACCACGCGTCCCGGAGTCCACCCCACCGCCCACGTCGCCGACGGTGCGATCCTCGGTGCCGACGTGTCGATCGGCCCGGGCTGCGTCGTCGGCCCGCACACCCGGATCGGAGACGGCACCATCCTGCATGCGAACGTCGTGGTCGAAGGCGACACGCACGTCGGTCCAGGCTGCGAGCTCTTCCCGTTCGTCGTGATCGGCGTCCGCCCCCAGGACAAGAAGCTCCGGACGGACGCGGCCGCGCTCCGCGAGCAGGGGTGGCTCGACAGCGAGGGGCAGTGGCTGGGCAAGCTCCGCATCGGCGCCGACAACGAGCTGCGCGAGCACGTGACGCTGCACGGCGGCACGCCGTTCGGCTGCGGCCGCACGACGATCGGCGACCGCAACATGTTCCTCGCCGGCTCCCACGTCGGGCACGACTCGACCGTGGGGAACGACTGCGTCTTCACGAACGGCGCGATGGCCGCCGGGCACTGCACGATCCACGACCGTGCGATCCTCGGCGCGATGGCCGGGGTCCACCAGTTCGCGCGGGTCGGCCGCTACGCGATGATCGGGGCGGGTTCGATGGTCTCGCAGGACGCCCCGCCGTTCGGACTCGTCCAGGGTGACCGGGCCAGGCTGATCGCCGTGAACCTGATCGGCCTGAAGCGGAGCGGGTTCCCACCGGAGGACGTCGCGGTCATCAAGCGCGTGTTCCGCAAGCTGTTCTGGCGCAGCGGGTCCCTCGAGGATCGGATCGCCCAGGCACGCGCCTTTGCCGACGGCCACGCCCTCGGTGAGGAGATCCTGCAGTTCGTCGAGGCCTCGGAGCGGGGCGTCTGCGCACCTCGGGGTCGACCTGCACCGGGCGAAGAGCCGATGGAAAGGGTGTGACGGGCCGCGGCCCGGGCCGGGCTTTCCTGCCGGACCGGGGTTGACCGGGGACCGTCCGGGGTGGAGGGACACCGGGCCGGCCTCGCGCAGACCGCACGGCCGCCGGTTCCCGCGCTCCGAACCGCCGATACCATGGAGCTCAGGGAATCGACCGTGAGAAACCACCTGCAGATCGCGCTCTGCGCCGTCCTGTCCGCGGCGGCCCCGGCCCAGGGGCTGGCCGTCGAGGCGTTCACGACCCCGGACGGCAGTCGATTCCTGCTCGCCGCGGACCCCGCGGCCCCGCCGCTGGTCCATTGGGCGGTGGGCGCCCTGCACGCGACGGACCTCGACCCACCGGGCGCGCTGGGCCTGTCCCGCTCCGTCCTCCGCGCGTCGCTCGCCGGAACCTGGCAGCACGGCTCGCTGGACGCTGCCTCCGAGGCGAAGACCCTCGAAGCCCTCGACCAGCTGCTCGCCCAGACGTGGCGCGACCACGGGCATCCGTCCTCCTGGCCCGAGGCCGTCCGTGCACGCGTCGAACCCGCACGCGAGGCGGTCCGCGCGCTGGGTGACCCGACGGCGTGGCGCCGCGCCGTGGTGTCGATCCCGGCGACCGAACCTCTGGTCATCGAGGAAGGCGGCACCACGGTCCTCGCCGTGACCACCGCGGCGCACACGCTGCCCCGGCTCGCCACCCTCGTCCTCGACTGGCGCGAGAACGTCACCCTCCGCAGCTTCCACGACGTCTGGCAGGACACGGTCGCCGACCTCGCCGCGCAGAGCGCGAGCCCGGACGGCCGCCTCCGCCGGGAAGTCCTCGGCTCGACGTTCCTCGGCTCGGCCGCCGCGCGCGGCATCGATCCGCGCGCCAGCTTCGTGCCTTCGGCGGAGGCCCGCCAGCAGTTCGCGCGCGTCGCCCACCCGCTGCGGACGGTCCACGTCCTGGCCGGCGGCTTCGATCCGAACGAGGTCAAGGCGCTGCTCGCGAAGGTCTTCCGCTTCACGATGCTGCCGACCCCCACGCTGCCGAACCCGATGCGTCCGGCGGAGGCCCGGGAACGCCGGTCGGTCCTGCCGTCGCCCGACGGGGAGCGGGGCGTGGCCCTGGCGTGGCCCATTCCCGACGACGTGACGCCGGTCGAGATCGACGCCATCACAGCCCTGCTGGACGGGACGTCGTTCTCGTTCCTGCCGCGATGGGCCGCCGAGCTCGGGGACATCAGGTTCCGCGTCGTCGCGCCGTTCCCCCGGAATGCGCGCCCCGGGCTCCTCCTGGTGGAAGCGTTCGCGGACGGTCCGGACGGCGTCCGCGCCGACGAGCTCGAGCGGTCGCTGGTCGACAACCTGGCCGGCCTCCCCGATCAGCTGCGCGACTTCCAGTGCAAGCAGGCCGGCGAGATCGCCATCGGCCGACGCGTGCTGGCGACGTCCGACCACTCCGATCTCGCCGTATCTCTGGCCGTCGGGACCCTCGCGGAGGGCCGATCTCCGGGCGAAGTTCTTGGCCTCGGCGAAGCTCCAGGCTCAGCCCGCGTCCGGCAAT